>NZ_QHHV01000066.1:0-59876 GCF_003947245.1 Actinoplanes sp. ATCC 53533
GGCGAAAACCCCGCGAAAGCCCGGCGAAAGCCCGACGGAAGCCCGGCGAAAAGCCCGACGGAAGCCCGGTCGAAAGCGCGGCGAAAAGCCTGGCGAAAGCCCGGCGAACTCGGCACGCGCCCGCGGCCACGCGTCGACCCGGCGGCGGCAGGGCGACGGGAGGCAACGGCCGGGGCCAGGGTGACCGCTGAGGCATTCGGCAGGGCCAATACCCGAGAACGCCTCAGCGACCGGAACAGGTGTGCCGAACAGTCCTGCAGATCCTGGACCAATGGCTGGAGGTGTTGCCGTGACTACCGTGCTCATCGCCGACGATGACGCCGACCATCGTGAGCTGATCACGCTCGCGCTGGCCCGGCTCGGCCACGACGTCGTACAGGCCGCCGACGCCGAGTCCGCGCAGCGGGCGGTCGACGCCGGCGGAATCGACGCCGTGCTGCTTGACGTGCGGATGCCGGGCACATCCGGCATCGAGCTGTGTCAGCGGCTGCGCGCCGAGCCGGCCACCGCGCACCTGCCGATCATGCTGGTCAGCGCCGACGTCAACAATCACCGGATCCTCGCCGGGATAGACGCGGGCGCCGACGACTATCTGACGAAGCCGTACCACCGGACCGAGTTGCAGAACCGGCTGGAAATGTTGCTGGCCCGGCGCGGCGGCGTCGTGACCAAGCCGGCGACCGCGGCCAACGCCGCGCTGTTCGCGGCTCGGGCGGCCCTGCCCCGCGGCCTGCCGGTTCCGCTGCCCCGGCCGGTCAGCCACACCGCCTGACCGGCCCGGCGAGCGGCACCGGACTACCGTCGCCTGACGGATGCAGGGCGCGGCCGGCCGGGCGTAGGGTCCGGATTATGGATCTCGGGCTGGCTTGCAGAGCGGCGGTCGTCACCGGCGCCACCTACGTGATCGACCGCGGCCGGGCAGGCGGGCTGTGACGGCCGCCCCGATCGCCTATCGCAGTCCCGCCGGGCGGTGGGTGCTGCTGGCCACCGTGCTGGGGTCGAGCCTGGCGTTCATCGACTCCACGGTCGTCAACATCGCCCTTCCGGCGATCGGCGAGGACCTCGGCGGCGGCGCGGCCGGCCTGCAATGGACCGTCAACGGGTACGCCCTGACCCTGGCCTCCCTGATCCTGCTCGGCGGCTCGCTCGGTGACCGCTTCGGTCGCAAACGGGTGTTCCTGATCGGGGTCGGCTGGTTCGCGGTGGCGTCCCTGCTGTGCGGCCTGGCGCCGTCCACCGAGGTGCTCGTCGCCGCCCGCGGGCTGCAGGGCATCGGCGGCGCCCTGCTGACGCCGGGTGCGCTGGCGATTCTCGAGGCGTCCTTCGCCCGCGAGGATCGGGCCAAGGCGATCGGTGCCTGGTCCGGGCTGGGCGGCATCGGCGGTGCGCTCGGCCCGTTCCTCGGCGGCTGGCTGATCGAGGTGGGCAACTGGCGGCTCATCTTCCTGATCAACGTGCCGATCGCGGCGCTGGTCATGCTGGTCGCGGCCCGGCACATCCCGGAGACGCGCAACCCGGCCGCACCCCGCGAGTTGGACGTCGCCGGCGTGCTGACCGGCGCGGCTGGGCTGGGCGGCCTGACGTACGGCTTCACGGCCTGGCCGGCCAACGGCCCCGGCAGCCCGCAGGTGCTGATCTCGCTGCTGATCGGCGTGGCGGGCCTGGTCGCCTTCGTGCTGACCGAACGCCGCTCGCGGCACCCGATGCTGCACCTCGAGATCTTCGGCGCCCGGGCCTTCACCGGCGCCAACCTGGTGACTTTCTTGGTATACGCGGCCAACGGCGGCGTCTTCTTCCTGGTGGTGCTCAACCTGCAGGTGGTGGCCGGCTTCAGCCCGCTGGCGGCGGGCCTGGCGCTGCTGCCGGTGACCGTGCTGATGCTGCTGCTGTCGGCTCGCGCGGGTGCCCTGGGCCAGCGCATCGGCCCTCGCATCCCGATGACGGTGGGCCCGGTGATCTCCGCGGCGGGCCTGCTCTGGATGAGCCGCATCGACGCGGGCGCGGACTACTGGACGGACGTGCTGCCCTCGGTCATCGTCTTCGGGGTGGGCCTGTGCCTGCTGGTGGCCCCCCTGACCGCAACGGCCCTGGGTGCCCTGGACGACCGGTATGCGGGCGTCGCCAGCGGTGTGAACAACGCGGTGGCCCGAGCCGCCGGCCTGCTGTCGGTGGCGATCCTCCCGCTAGCGGCCGGCATCGGCACCGGCGACCTGACGAACGCGGCGGACCTCCACCCGACCTATCGCAACTCCCTGATGATCTGCGCGGCCCTCATGATCGCGGGTGGCGGCGTGGCGGTGGTCCTGATCCCCGCCCGCCTCCGTGCCCACGCCCCCACCCCAGCGCCTCCGCCGGCCGACCGCGACGCCGGCCCGGTGCGAACCATCAGCGCGGCGACGGCATCAGCCAGCCCGATCCGCACCTACTGCGACATCTCGGGCCCACCGGTCCACCCCCGCAGCAAACCCTGAACACCTGGCCGGGATGAGGATCGGCATTGTCGCCGCGCCCCAAATCAGTTGCCCGGCGTATTTGAATAGTCCTATGCGTCCTGACTTCAGCCCTCCGCCCAAGCTCTCCCCCGGCGACCGGGTGGCCGTCGTGTCACCCGCCTACGCCGCCCCGGCCGACTTCCCCGCCGTGCACGAGCAGGCGATGCGGCGCATGCGGGAGATCTTCGGCCTGGAGCCGGTCGAGTATCCGACCACCCGCCGGCACTCCTCCGCCGAAGCGCGGGCCCAGGATGTGATGGCCGCCTACGCGGATCCGGACATCCGCGCCGTCTTCGCCACGATCGGCGGCGACGATCAGATCACCGTGCTGCGGCACCTGGATCCGGGGCCGTTCCGGGCCGATCCCAAGCCGTTCTTCGGCTATTCCGACAACACCAACCTGTTGAACTGGCTCTGGACCCACGGCGTAGCCGCCTATCACGGGATGTCCACGATGGTGCAGCTCGGCCGGGGCGGCGGGGTGCAGCAGGCCACCGTCGATTCGTTGCGGGCGGCGCTGTTCACCGGCGGTGAGCTTGAGCTTCCTCCGGTGGAGACGTTCAGCGACGAGGAAGTGTCGTGGGGCGAGCCGAACACGCTGACCGAGGCGCCCGTCCCGTACGCCAGTCCGGGCCGGGTGTGGCACCAGGCCGACCGGGTGATCAGCGCGCCGACCTGGGGTGGCAATCTCGAGATCCTGCACTGGACGCTGGCCGCCGACCGGTGGGTGCGGCCGGTCGAGGACTACGCCGGGTGTGTGCTGCTGCTGGAGACCTCCGAGGAGATGCCGTCCGACGTGGAGGTGTTCCAGATGCTGCGCAACTTCGGGGAGCGTGGCCTGCTGGAGCAGTTCCCGGCGATCGTCGTGGGCACCGCCAAGGGCACCGTGTTCACCAGCCCCCGGCCGATGGCGGAGCGAGTCCGGTACCGGGAGGATCAGCGGGCGGCCGTGCTGCGGGCCGTCGAGAGCTACCACCCGGGTGCCATGGTCGTCTTCGGGGTGGATTTCGGGCACACCAATCCACAGTGGGTGGTGCCTTACGGCGGCCGGCTCACCGTCGACGGGCCGGCGCAGCGGATCATCGCGCACTTCTGAGCCCACCCGCGGCGGAAAGCCCAGGCGAATTCGTTACCTGAGCGCGTCGACCTCCGTCGCGAAGATGTGGTCGGGGTCGAGGCCCATGGTGCGGAACTTGCCCTCGATCTCTAGGCTCACGAAGCCGTGCAGTCGGCTCCACGCGGTGACCGCCTGCAGCGCCACCGCCGGGTCGACGCCCTCCGCGCCCTGCTCGCGCACCCAGCCGCGCAGGTCGCCGGCCAGCGCGGGCGTCGGCTCCGGGCCCGGGCCGACGCAGGAGATCAGCACCGCCATCGTCCGCCGCGCCGCGCCGGTCAGCCGCTCGTCGGGATCGTCATGGCCGAGCGGAGGCGCGCCGAACAGCAGCCGGTAGCGGTGCGGGTGGGCCGTCGCCCAGGACCGGTAGGCCGCCGCGAAGGCCGGCAGCCGGCCGGCGGTGGCGGAGATCTCCCTGGTCAGGTCGGCGTAAGCGTCCAGGATCAGCTCGGTGAGCAGCGCGTCCCGGCCGGCGAAGTAGCGGTAGAGCGCCGGGCCGGAGACTCCCAGTTCCTTGGCGATCGCGTTGATGGACAGCGCGCCGGGGCCACCCTCCGCGAGCTGGCGCAGCGCCGCGTCCTTGACCTCCTGGCGCATCTGCGCCCGGAACCGGTCCCTGATCCCTCCTGCGGTCATCCCGCAACGTTACAACCAGGACTCAAGGTGAGAACCCCTAACCAGTCGGCACCGCGGGGAACATGCCGGGCACGGCCGTGAAACGATGCAGCGCCGCCGGACCCACGACCGAGGGCAGCCCCGGCGCCCGCCACTGCTCGACCGCCCGGTGCAGCGCCGCCGCCGTGAGGTCGTCGAACGGGACGTGGCCACGATCGGGCTCGTCGGCCGCGACCTCGCGCAGCAGCAGCCTGCCGCGCATGCCAGGGCCGGGCTCGGCGGCGTCCAGCACCTTGAACGACGTGCCGGGCAGGAACACCACCCGGTCGTCCGCCCGATGGCCGTCCCGCGGTTCGAGCAGCCGCGTGCGGCGCGCGGACAGCGACCAGATCAGCACGTCTGTGCCTCCGGACAGGCCGGCGTGCGGTTCGGCCAGGGCCTGGGTGAAGCCCCAGTCCGTGAGGATCCGGCGCTGCCGGATCTCGGCCAGGTCGTCGGCCGTCAGCCCGGCGGCCAGTACGGTCGCTCCCCGGTACGCCGGCAGCCGGCTCAGGCCACCGGAGACGCAGCGGGCGAAGGGCACCTGCGGCCCCGGCTCCCCGTTGCGCAGCACCGCGTCGAGCCCGTCGCCGAGCGCACCGAGATAGAGCCGGACGGCGATCGCGTCGGCCATCGTGTCCGGGCCCGGCCGGAAGCCCGGGTGCCCCGCCAGCACCCCGGCCACCTCGGCCGACGCCGCCTCGAACTCGGCGGGCAGCGTGCTCCGCAGCCACGCCCGCTCGTCAGCCAGGCCGTACCGGGTCGGCAGGGCCCGGGCGTCGGGCTCCGGGGTGACCTGGAAGACCGGCCGGTCCGTCACGTACGCCGGCATCGGTCACCACTCCGACTTCTGGATCAGCGACCAGTCGTGGTCGTTCTTCGCCCGGCAGGGCGACAGGGCCAACTGGATGTCCTTGGCGGCGTCGGCGTTGCCCGGCACGTCCAGGCAGTAGCCCGAGGCCGCGTTGCGGATCCAGTAGTACTGGATCTTGCCGACCTTGACGCTCTTCTGCAGCCGCCAGTCCTGGTTGTCGTTCTGGAAGCAGCCGGTCTCGACCAGCCTGCTGCCGTCCGCGGGTGCGCCCAGTCCGGGCAGGTCCAGGCAGTAGCCGCTGTCGATGTTGCGGATCCAGTAGAGCTGGTTGCCGTCACCGTCGACGAAGCTCGGCACGAACGAGAACTCCTGGTTGTCCACAGTCTTGGGCTGGCAGGTGAACTGGGTGACCTTCCCGTCCCGCGGGCCCGCCCCGAAGTTCGGAATGTCCATGCACAGGTCGGTGCCGAGGTTGTGGATGAAGTAGGCGCCGTAGACCCGGCCCGAGCCGTCGCCGTCGGCCGCCTTGATCGGGGGCTGGTTGGAGCGCTCCGATGCGGGGGCCTTCGTCTTGGTGGGCTTCGGCGCGTTGGGCTTGGCCGGCTCCGTCGGCTTGCCGGCCGACGGGGCGGGCTTGGCCGAGGCGATCGGCTTGGGCGCGCCCGGCACCGCCAGCCGGGCGTCCTTGGCGTACTCGCCCTCATAGCGGGCGACCAGCGCGACCAGGGCGGTGAGGCTCTTGGAGGCGGCGACGTCGGCCTTGGTCCGGACCGACGCGTCACCCCGCTGGAAGGCGGCCAGGGCGACCGGGTACGCGGCCTTGCCCTGCTTGGCCTGCTCCTTGACCATGGCGCACATCGTGGTGCCCAGCGCGCGCACCGCCGCCACGCCGCTCCACGGGGTCGACGTGGTCTGCGGGACGTACCTGACCCAGATCTGCGGCAGGAACTGGCCGATGCCCTGCTGACCCGCCGGGCCGAGCTTCTGCGCGTCGAACGCGGAGGTGGCCATGATCTGGGCGGCGATCCGGGCCGGCGGTACGGCCGCACAGAACCGGCCGGCCTCGACGACGGCGGCCACGTACTGGTCGGGCACCGGAAGCGCCGGCACGTCGACCACCTCGGGGTCGGTCGGCGAGCTCACCGGCGCGGGGTCGCCCGAGCCACCGAACTGCGGCTGCAGGGCATACCAGACGGCGTAGCGCTCCACTGTGTCCACGTACTCCCGGGCGCCGGCCGGGACCGTCGCGGCCTGGATGACCGGGGCCATCCCGACCCGGTGCGCCGCCAGCGCGAGGCGCCACTGGTCACCGGCCAGGTTGACCACCCGGAGCTGGCCGACGAGGTCGCACATGCCGTGGGCCAGGGCCACGATGCTCGCCTTGTTGTCGGTCTGCTTGGCGTTCTGCCAGGGCGCCCACTTGCGCCAGGTCTGCGGGGTGAGGCCCGCGGGCCCGCGGCCGCCGGCCGCGCTGACCGCGTGCACCGGGTCGCCGCTGAACTGGGACGCGGCCATCACCTGCCCGGCCAGCCGGGCCGGGGTCAGCGCCGGGCAGGACTTGGCGGCCTCGACGAGGATGCCCAGGTCGGCGTCGGAGACCTCGGTGCCGGGCAGCGCGGGTACGGCGTACGCCGAATCTGGCCGCGCGGACGCGGCCAGGGTGATCAACGCGGCCAGTCCCAGCACGGTCACCATGACGAGCTTGCGGCCACCCGGTGTCGGTCTCTTCATCCCTGCTGTCTCCTGTAGAACGTGCTGACGCACTATCAAGAACGGCCGTGGTCAACCCCATGACGGACGCGAGGCGTCCCCGGTTCACGAAAACCCGCGACAATCGGTGAGGGTCAGATCATTCCGGTCCGCAACGCGTACGCGACGGCGTGCGAGCGGTTGCGCAGCTTCAGCCGGTGCGTCAGCCCGTAGATGACGTTCTTCACGGTGCGCTCCGAGTAGCACAGCTCACCGGCGATCTCGCTGGTGTCGAAGCCGTCCGCCATCAGCCGCAGCACGTCGATCTCGCGCGGGGTCAGGCCCGAGGAGTTCAGCCCGTGCGGGGTGAGCACGTCGCGCTGCAGGCGCTCGATGTGCTTGAGCAGCTCGCCGACCAGGTTGGGGGGCATCACGCCGCCGCCGGAGGCCGCCGCGAGCACGCTGTGCACCAGGCGCTCGGCAGTGACCGCCGCCCGGGGCAGGACCGCGACCACCCGGCACTCGACCGCGGTGAGCAACTCCGTCTCGTTGATCTCGTTCGTGATCAGCACGACCGGCACGCCGCTGTCGGCGGCCGAGCGCCGCAGCGTGGCCACCACGTCGGTGCTCAGGCGGTCGGTCGACAGGACGAGCACCTTGGCGTCCGCCCGCTCGGCGGTGCGAAGCAGGGTGAGCTCCGGACGGGACTGAAGAAAACTGGCAAGCCCCGCGTGGCTGAGCGGGTCCATCGCTTGCAGGGCGACCCGAACCTGGTCCACTGCTACCTCCGGTTGATCGATATGGCTGGGCCAGTCTCCGGAAGCGGTCTTCAGAAAATCTTCACGGAACCTTCATGGCCACCGATCCGCCGTGAAGATTAGGAGATCGACGCAGCTCTCTGCCGATCTCTTAACCTGTTTTTCGGTCGGGCATCCCGGCTATTCGCGCGGGGATCCGCCGGAGCGGGCGCGCCGCAGGGCCTCGATGTACTTCGGCAGTTCGGCTGCCGCGCGTTCTAATTGACCGGGCGCCAATTGGTCGACGAATACCGCGTCGACGACGTCCTGCACCAGTTCCGCCGGCAGTTCACCCACGCGCTGGGCGGGCTGCTGCTGCCAGATCCGGATGACCCGCAGCCGCGCGCGGATCTGGGCGAGGGTGTGCTCCAGGCCGGCGATGACCTCGTCCGCGCGGCCCGCGTCGACGACCAGCCGGCCCTCCTGGGCCAGGTTGAGAAAAAGCTCACCGGCGAAGGGCAGGGGAGATGCGTCCCCACTCATGTGGCCTCCTCGCCCGGGTCGCCGACCGGCCCGCGGAGTGCGGCGCCGGCCCGCACGTCACCGGGGAGTCCATCAAGGTCACCGCGCCCACGGAACCCCGCGCCACCCGAAGTGCCCTGTCCCACCAGCAACCTTGCCCAGCCGCCCCGCCGCCAAAAACCGCCCGATGTCCGCTCGATGTCCGCCGAACGTCCCGGCCCGGTTACGGAAAGACGCGTAGTGATTGCGTTACAGAAAGACGGCGAGTCGCGAATATCACTTGCGACGATATGCTTCCGGGCGGGCGGCTCATATACACGCTTGCGGGCATTGGCTAGAAATGGTGGGCAGTAGCCGTGACAGCACACCCGACGAGGGACATTGACCGACGGTGAACATAGAGCACGAAGGCATGGACCTCCGCCTGCTGGGGCCCGTACGGGCGTGGCGGGACGAGACCGAGCTTCAGCTTGGATCGGCGCGCCGCGGTGCGGTGCTGGCCGTGCTGGCCCTGCACGCGGGCCACGCGGTCTCGCGCCAGCAGCTCGTGACCGCGCTGTGGGGTGACGAGCCGCCCGCGAGCGCGACCGGCAACGTCTATACCTACGTCTCCACCCTGCGCCAGGTGCTGGAGCCGGGGCGGGACCGCTGGGCCGCCGGCCAGCTGCTCACCTCCGGCGGCGGCACCTACTGCCTGCACATCCGCAAGCAAGACGTGGATGTGTTCCGGTTCGAGTCGCTGCGCGAAGAGAGCCGGCGCCACCGCAGCGCCGGTGACCGGCTCGCCGAGCTGGCCGCGCTGGAGGCCGCGATGCAGCTGTGGCAGGGCGAGGCGCTGCTCGGCCTGCCCGGCCCGTATGCCGTGGCCCAGCGCCTGCGCCTGGCCGAGTTGCGGCTGGCCAGCGCGGAGCGGCATGCCGCCCTGCTGCTGGAGATGGGCCGCAACGAGGAGGCCATCGCCGCGCTGCGACTGCTCGTGGAGGCCTATCCGTTGCAGGAGGCACTGCACGGGATGCTGATGACCGCGCTGCACGCCAGCGGCCGCCGGGCCGAGGCGCTGCGGGTGCACGACCACCTGAGCAACGTGCTGCTGGAAGAGACCGGCACCGAGCCCGGCGCCGCGCTGCGGGCCATGCGGCTGCGGATCCTCACCGGCACCAACGACCAGTCGGCACCGGCCCGGATCGCGGTCGCCCCGGCCGCGCCCGCCGAGCCGTTGCCACTGATCGGCCGGGATTCCCAAACCCGCCTGCTACGCGGCGCCCTGCTCGACGTGGCCGCCGGCCGGGGCCGCAGCATCCGGGTCGAGGGCACCCCGGGGATGGGCAAGTCGGCCCTGCTCACCGTCGCCCTGCGGACCAAGCTGCCGCCCGGCTGCCGGGTGGGCTGGGGCGTCGGTGACGAGCTGGCCCAGCGGATGCCGCTGGGTGTCCTGCTCGAGTGCGTCGAGTCCGCGATGTCCGGCGACGCGACCCGCGGCCTGGTGCGGCAGCTCTTCACGGTGGCCGCCGACGCGCTCGACGGTCCCGGCCCGCAGACCGTGGAGCGGGCGGTGGCCCTGGTCCGGCAGGCCGCCACCGAGACCCCGCTGATCCTCGTCGCCGACGACCTGCAGCGGGCGGACAGCACCACCCTGCGCGTCTGGGCCGCCCTGCACGAGCTGACCCGCGAGCTGCCGCTGCTGCTGGTCGCCTCCGCCCGCCCCGGCAACCCGGGGCTGTACGGCGTGCCCGCCGACGAGCTGCTCACCCTGGCGCCGCTGACGGCGGAGGAGGCGACGGCGCTGGTCCGCGCGGTCTCGCCCGAGCCGTTCGACCCGCGGATCCTGCGCCGGCTGCTGTCCGACGCCGGCGGCAACCCGTACTACCTGCGGCATCTGGCCGCGACCCCGCGGGCCGGAGCCGGCTATCGCGGCGCGCCGCCGGCCGAGTTGGTCGCCGCCGTGGACGCGCACCTGGCCACGTTCGGCGAGGAGACCCGGCACATGCTGCGGGCCGCCGCGTTCCTCGGTGGCAACTGCACCGTGGCCGAGATAGCAGCCGTCACCGGTCGGCCGGCGGCGGAGCTGGCGGTCATCATCCAGCCGGCCCGGGCCGCCGGTGTGCTGACCGACGACCCGGAGACCCTGGCCTTCCGGCACCGGATCGTGTCCCGGGTGCTGCACGAGAGCACCCCGGCGGCGCTGCGGATCATGCTGCACCGCTCGTTCGCCGGGAAGATCGCCGAGGTGGGCGGGGCGCCGGAGCGGGTGGTCGGGCAGCTGCTGGCCGGCCCGGTGCCGCTCGACGGCGCCGCGAGCCGCTGGCTCGCCCAGCACGTCGAGCAGCTCTCGGCGCGGGCTCCGCAGGTCGCGGTGAGCATGCTCAAGCGGGTGCGCACGGAGTACGCCCTGGACGAGGAGACCCGTCTCGAGCTGACCGCCTGGCTGGCCCGCCTGCTCGACAAGCAGCTCGAGAACGCGGTCGCCGAGGCCGGCTGGGTCGCGGCCCGCACCACGGACGTGGGGCTCGAGGCCGAGATGCAGTGGATCATGGCGAGCAGCCACGACCGGCAGGGCGAACACGTCGCCGCGGCCGACGTGGCCAGGTCCGTGCTGAGCGCCCGCCGGCTGCCGGAGCCTTGGCTGCACCGGTTCCGGATGCTGATCGCCCAGCTCCGGCCGCACCTGCCCGGTGAGCCGACCGCGCCCCACCTCAGCCGGTCGATGCTCCTCGGTGGCAGAGTTCCTGTCATCCGTTGACCGGGCCGTGGTCTCAGCCCGGCCCCCGGCGCGGAAACGGAGGACAGATGTCGGACTCCCCGGACGAGCAGCTCCGGGTCTCGGTCCTGGGCCCGCTGCGGGCGTGGTACGGCGACCGCGAGCTCAGTCTCGGCCCGGCCCGGCAACGCTCGCTGTTCGCCGTGCTGGTCGCCGACGCCAACCGACTGGTCAGCCGGGACGAGATCATCGAGGCGGTCTGGGGTGCCGCCGCGCCCGCGACGGCACCCGGGAGCGTCTACACCTACATCTCCGGCCTGCGGCGGGTGCTCGCCTCGGGCCCGGACCGCCGCCCGGCGGCCGACGTGCTGACCTCCGGCCCGGCCGGGTACGCGCTGCGGATAGCGCCGGGAAACCTCGACAGCGACCGGTTCGCCGAGCTCTGCGCCCGGGCCGAGGAGCAGCAGGCGGCGGGTGACCCGGCGGCCGCGGCTGCCACGCTCGACGAGGCGCTGCGGCTCTGGCACGGCGACGCGTACGCCGGGATCCTCGGCGACCGGATCGAGCTGGAGCGCACCCGCCTGACCGAGCGGGCGCTGGCGGCCGTCGAACGGCGCGCCCGCATCACCATGGACCTGGGCGACGACAGCCTGATCGCGGAGCTGGCCGGGCTGGTCAGCGCCCACCCGCTGCACGAGCCGCTGCACGAGTTGCTGATCCAGGCGCTGTACCGGGCCGGCCGCAGCGCGGAGGCCCTGGAGGCGTTCCAGGCCGCCCGCCGCACCCTCAGGTCCGAATTGGGGGTCGAGCCCGGCCCCGCGCTGCGCGAGCTGCAGCGCCGGGTGCTGGACGGCTCGATGGCCGAGGCCGAGCCGCCGCCGGTGCCGGCCGCGGTCGTGCCCACCCAGGTCGCCCGCGCGATCCGCGACGGGCTGACCGGCCGGCCGCTGTTCGGCCGCGCCGACGAGGTCACGATGTTGCGCGGGCTGGTCGCCGCGGCGGCGGAGGGCGCCGGCGCGGCGGTGTGGCTCGAGGGCGAGCCCGGCATCGGCAAGACCGAGATGCTGACCAGCGCCTTCTCCGACGCTGACCGGGCCGGCTGCGGGCTGTTCTGGGGCGTGGCGAGCGAGCTCGACCGGCACGTGCCGCTGCAGGTGCTCACCCGCGCGCTGGGTCTCGCGCCGACCTCGGCGGATCCCCGCCGCGCGGCGCTGGCCGCCGAGCTGCACGGGGCCTCCGGCGACGGCGAGAGCGACGACGCCGGGCCGGCGATCGCGGCCGAGCGGGTGCTCGCCTACCTGCGGGCCGCCTGCGCGGTCACGCCGATCGTGCTGGTCGTGGACGACATGCAGTGGGCCGACGAGGCCAGCGTGCTGCTCTGGGACCGGCTGGTCGCGGCGACCCGGCACCTGCCGCTGCTGCTGGTCGCCGCGGCGCGGCCGGAGCCGAACGGGCGCGAGCTGGGCCAGTTGCGGCGCAGCGTGCAGCTGCGCGGGGGCCACGTGCTGAGCCTCGAGCCACTGCCGGCGGAGGCCACCGAGGAGCTTCTCGCCACGGTGGTGGGCGCCCCGGTCGGCCCGCACCTGCGGAAGGTGGTCGCGCACTCCGGCGGCAATCCGCTCTGCGCCCGGGAGATGGCCGCGGCGCTGGTCCGTCGCGGCGTCGTGACGATCACGAACGGCCGGGCCGACATCGACGAGTCGGTGCCGGTGGAGGCGCCGGGGTCGCTGCTGGCGGTGATCCGGACCACTCTGGACTTCCTCACCGACGACACCCAGGAGGTGCTGCGGCAGGCCGCGCTGCTGGGCTCCGAGTTCGCCGTCGACGACGTGATCGCGGTGACCGGGCGGCCGCCGTTCGGCCTGATGGCCAACCTCGAGGAGGCGCTGGCCGCCAACATCGTGGTGGACGCGGGCACCGACCTGGCGTTCCGGCACCCGTTCCTGCGCGAGGCGCTGTACAACAGCATCCCGCGGGCGATCCGGTCGATGCGGCACAGGCAGACGGCCGAGATCCTCGCCCGCGGTGGCAGCCCGGTGACCAGGGTCGCCGAGCAGCTCGCCGCCGGGACCCCGGTGCTGGACGCCTGGGTGGTCGGCTGGCTCACCGAACACCACGCCGAGGTGATCAAGCGGCTGCCCAGGACCGCCCGCGAACTGATCAGGCAGGCGCTGGGCACCGGCCTGCCGAGCGCCGAGCAGCGGGAGACCCTGCTGGTCGCCCTGGTCAAGCTGGAGTTCCGGGACGGGAGCTACCCGATCGACGAGGCCCGCGAGGCGCTGGCCAGCGCCACCGACCCGGCCGACCGGGCCGAGATGCGGCAACTGCTGGCGGCGATGCGATTCCGGCAGGGCGAGACCGGCGAGGCGATCGAGCTGCTGGCCGGTGCGGTCGACGACCCGGCGACGCCGGAGATCTGGCGCACCCGGCACCGAGTGCTGCTGGCCAACTTCCGCCGCGGCAGCCTGGACGACCTGGACCGCGCGGACCGCAACGCCCGGCGGGTGCACGACGAGGCGGTGACCGCGCAACAGCCGTACGAGGCGGCCTTCGCCCTGCAGACGACGTGGCTGACCAACTCGATCCGCCGCGACCACGAGCGGGCGCTGGAGTACGTCGACCGGGCGCTGGACATCATGCGGGACCACCCGGCCTTCGCCGGCATGTACTTCGACCTGCTGGACAACCGGATGTTCACGCTGCAAAACCTGGACCGGCTGGACGAGGCCGAGCGAACCCTGCGCGAGGCCGCCCTGTTCGCGATCCGCCACCGGCTGCCGGCCAGCCTCCAGGTCGCCTCGGCGGTGCAGTACTACTGGCTGGGCCGCTGGGACGACGCGACCGCCGAGGTCAGCGCGGTCACCGACGACGCACCCGGCATCACCTTCCTGGGCATGCGCGAGCCGGGCGCGGTGGGCATGCTCCTGCACGGCGTCGCGGCGCTGATCGCCGGCCACCGGGAGGACCGGGGCCTGGCCACCGCGCACCTGGACGCGGCCAACGCGCTGCCGGTGACGGACGCGGAACGGGAGAGCTGCGACTTCCTGCTGGTCGCCCGGGCCCTGGTCGCGGAGCAGCAGGACCGGGCCGGTGACGCCCTGGATGAGCTGGCGCCGCTGCTCACCCCCGAATACGCCCCGATGATGCTGCGCCACCAGTGGCTGCCGGACATCGTCCGGCTCGCCTCGCACACCGGCCGTCGAGACCTGGCCGAACGAGCGGCGGCGATCTGCGTGGCCGAGGCGGCCAAGGAGGTACGGCCGGCGCGGGCCTTCGCGGCGGCCGCACGGTGCCGGGCGCTGTTGAACGAGGATCCGGCACCGGCGCTGGCGGCGGCCGCGCACTACCGGGCCGTGGGCCGGGTGCCCGAGTTGGCCGCGGCGCTGGAGGACGCAGCGGTGCTGCTGGCGGCGAACCGGCGCCCGCACGAGGCGGCCCGGACCGGCGGGGAGGCAGCAGAGCTGTACACAGTGCTCGGTGCTCGGTGGGACCTGCACCGTACGAGACGCCGGCTCAGCGAGTACGGCGTCGACCCGTCCCGCGGTCCGACACCCACGATGTCGCCCCGCTGATTGAACCGGGTCGTCGTCCCATCCGTCGTTGCGTTGACAGCTGACGCAATGAGATGGAGCAACTGACCATGACGCAAGTCGCCCAGCCGGAGACCGACGAGACCGGCGGCTCGGACACCCCGCCTCAGCAGCCGGCGGGGGACGGCCAGAAGAAGCCGTTCTTCATCCTGTACCTGAACGGCGAGGAGTACTTCGCCGAACTCCGCCAGCTGGCGTTCTGGGTCGACCATCTGTTGATCCCCGTGTACGGCAAGGAGGTCACCTCCAGCGCGCCGTGGTGTCCACGCTGGCGGGAACACCCGGAGGCGATCGCGCAACTGCACGGACTCTGGCTCGCTTGGCAGTCACTGACCGGGCCGAACGCGGAGGTGACGGGTCCCGCGCAGTGGCACCGGGACTATCTCGGAATGATCATGGACGCTCTCCGCAACCCGTCCGGGCCCTTCGCGGGCTGCAAACCGGGATCGCATCGCGAGGTCGCGAGGCCGCCGGTCGCTGACGACGGTTTCCTGGACCCCTAGGCACGGAAAAGTCCGGCCGGCGTGAACCCACGCCCCCGCTCCCCCGTTCGGTCAGTAGCCAATCGGCTGCACGACGATCTCCGACGGAACGGGAGAGCCGGCTATGTACGAACCGAATGATCTGGACAATCCGGATCGAACAACGCCTCCGCAGAACTGGCAGCCCAGCCAGCCGATCTACGCGAACAATTACCCCGCACAGCGGGACGCCGAGCGGTCTCAGCAGTTCGTTGGGGGGAGCACCCTCCCGGCAGGGGGTTATCAGCCGCAGCAATACATGGGTCAGGCCTACGGTCAACAGCAGGCCTATCAGCAGCCGGGCCAGCAGCCGGCATATGCGTTCCCCGCCTACCAGGAGCCGGCGCCGGGCTCGGACGGCCAGTACGGACAGCAGGACGCACAGCCAGATATGGGTTCGATGACGTCCAGCTCCGACAGCTGGCAGCCGCCCCCGCCGCCGCGGCAGCCCGCCCAGCGGGAGCGCGCCCAGGACCGCGCCCAGCGTGACCGCGGCGGCGAGAGGCGCCCCCGGGACCGCGATGCCCGCGGTGGACAGCGCGGTGGTCAGCAGCCGAGCCGGGGTCGCGGAAATTCCTACAGCGCGGCAAGCAGCGCGTGGCAGGCGGATTCGACGCGGCGGGACGCTGCGGCGGCCTCGGGACGCGGAAGGGGGGACTCCAACCCTGCGGCCGTAGCCGCCGCCAAGGCAGCCGCCAAGGCCGCACGACGTGGCTGACGGCTCACTTGCTCGTTGATGCGGGGCGGGGCACGCCGCCCCGCCCCGCATCAGCACGTCCGGAGGGAGAACCCGAATGTCCGGTGGCCAAGACCAGGACACCCAATATCAGCATTGGTATCAGCAGCAACAGGAATGGCAGAACGCGGGGACCGGCTCCAGCGATTCCGCACCGAACTACCAGTACCCGGGGAGCGACAGCTCCAACGTCAGCCCCTTTGACGTCGGCCCCGACCGGTCCGGTGGTGACGGCCAGGGGTTCGGTGGCCCTCATGACCTGGCCAGGCCTCGCACGCCGGACGAGGACCTGAACGCCCTCCGCAGCATGGCGGGCAAGATCATCAGAGGCATCGACAGCCTGGTGGACAAGGGAAGCAAGCTGACGCCCGACAGCATCCAGCGGATCGCAAAGCCCTTTCAGAGCATCTACCAGGATTTCGCCCCTGAGGTCAAAGCCATCATCCCCTCGGCGTTGATGCTGTATTCGGCGAGCGAGAAGGTCGGGAACAACATCGCGCTCGTGAGTGGAATCGCCGGCATGGCGAACACGTCCGCCCAGCTCGGTTACCAGGCCCTCACGGACATCAGGGACGGCAACTTCGTCGTCCAGCTTCCCCAGAACATCGCCACCGCGGCGGGTGTCTCGATGGACGTGCTGACCGCGGTGCATGCCAACCCCAACACCTCGCTTGCCGCGTTGATCACGCACGGTTTTGCGCCCCAGGCGGGCAAGCGGGCAACCGAGGCCCTGAGCAACATCAAGGCCGCCTACCAGCACACCGCCGACATGATGTTCAGGGAGCAGCGAAACACACTGCCTCAGCAGGAGGACGTCAATCGCGCGAGGCAGAACGTCGCGGGGATTCCCGACAACACCTTCGCTTCCTCCGCGAATCACAGGTCGGGTGCGGACCTGCAGACGCAAAGCGTGAGCGTTTCCCGGCCGGGTCGGGCGTACCGGCCGGAATCCAGTGGCCGTCAGCGGTCGGGCGCGCCGAAGTAAACGTGAGTCTCCTCCGGCCGGCTCCGCACCCCGTGGAGCCGGCCGGAACCGTGGCTGGTGATCCGCAGGACGCAAGGCCGGACGAGCGCGAGGGAACACATGGTTGTCAGCAAACTGCAGAAGGCGCGCCAGGCCCAGCAGGCCGCCAAGAACCCGTTGGACGCCACCCAGCTGGCCTGGTTCGCCGTGACCGCGCTGGGGCTCGGCCCCGCCCTCGGCGTGGTGCTGGTCTGCCTGGTCGGCGTCATCGTCCTGACCGGATCGTCCGGGCTGAACGGGAGCGCCGATCCCTCGGCCTCCGGCTCCGCCGTCGACGGGTCGGCCTACGTCGCCGCGATGAGCGGCGGTGACGGCAAGGGTGCGCTCGCCGAGGACAAGGTGCCGGATCCGTTGCTGGTGGAGACGCTCAAGGAGGCCGCCAAGGAGTGTGATCTGCTCGGCCCCGCCGTGCTCGCCTCGCAGATCGAGGTCGAGTCGCAGTGGGATGCGAGCACGGTCGGGCCGGACGGTGAGAAGGGCCTCGCCCAGCAGAAGACCGCCGACTTCGAAAAATTCGGCAAGGACGATGACAAGAACGGCAAGATCTCCGCGCTCGACGCCAAGGACGCCATCTTCGCCCAGGCCCGTCAGCTCTGCTCGCTGGGCACCGAGATCAAGAAGCTGCTCGACGACAAGAAGATCATCGGCGATCAGCTGACCTTGACGCTGCTGGCCTGGGACTACGGCGTCGACGCCGTCAAGGGCGCCGGCGGGGTCGCGATGCCCAGCATGGACAGCTACCCGATGATGGTCCGGACCCTGTTCAAGAAGTACGAAGGTGACGGCAAGGCCGCGTCGGCCTCGCCGTCGGTGACGTCGACCGGGGGATCCCCGGGGGTCACCGAGGCCCAGTTCCAGAAGATGTTCCCGAGCCGCAGCACCTTCTACTCCTACGCGGGTCTCACCGCGGCGATGGGCAAGTTTCCCACGTTCGCGGCGGTCGGTGACGACGCCGCACGCAAGCGGGAACTCGCGGCGTTCCTCGCCAACGTCGACGCCGAGTCCGGCGGCCTGCTGTACGTCGAGGAGATCGACGAGGCGGCCTGGGGCAACTACTGCGACCCGGGCCAGCCGTACGGGTGTCCGGCCGGCCGGACCGCCTACCACGGCCGCGGGCCGATCCAGCTCAGCTGGAACACCAACTACAAGGCCGCCGGCGACGCGCTCGGCGTCGACCTGCTGACCAACCCGGACAAGGTGAAGACCGACGCCGCGGTGGCCTGGCAGACCGGGCTGTGGTTCTGGATGACGCAGAGCGGGGCGGGTTCCCTGACTCCGCACGCCGCGATCACCGGCGGGGGCGGCTTCGGCGAGACGGTCCGCAGCATCAACGGCGCGCTGGAGTGCGGCGGGCGCAACCCGAGCCGGGTGCAGGCCCGAGTCAGCGCCTACCAGCGGTTCACGGAGATCCTGGGGGTCGCCCCGGGTGACAAGCTGAGCTGCTGAGAGCTCAGTTGCCGGTCCAGGGAGGGGGCGACCGGATACACCTCGGGACGACCGGCCGCGGGCCTGCGGGGTCCCGGCCGGGCGGCCCAGCTCGCGGCGGCGCGCCGGGTGATGGCCTCGACCTCCTCCTTGGCCGCCCGCGAGATCGGGCCGGCGTTCGGCTCCTTGTACCAGGGCCGGAGCTTGATCATCGCGGGCCGCACGCCGGTGGCGAGCAACAGCGCGGTGCCCTTGGGCAGCGCCCGGATCTTGTCGGCGGGCAGCACCTGCTCCTGCCGGTACGAGTACGACCGGGACGACCCGTCGCGGCTCCGGGAGTAGCTGGGCGTCTTCACGTCATGCTGGCCGATCAGGCGGGCGACCTTGTCGACGAAGTCGGCGTCGTCCAGGCCGGCACCGAGCAGTTTGACCGTGGCGGCGCTCCACAGCGCGTCCATCCCCGGCTCGCCCCAGACCCGCACGCCCTGCCGGTAGCTCTGCAGCAGCGTCACGACGTTGATCCCCCGGGAGCCGAGGTGGCTGTAGAGGTCGGGCAGGTCGCTGATCCGGCAGACGTTCGCGGCCTCGTCCAGCACCGCCGTCAGGGGCGGGTCCAGCCGGCCGCCCATCCGCTCGGCCGCCACCACCCCGGCGCGCATGGTCGCGTCCGCCAGCCCGGCGATCACGCCGGCGGCCGAGCCACCGCCGTCCTTGCTGAGCAGGTAGAGCGTGTCCTTGCCCAGCACGTGGCGGTCCGGGACGAACTCGGGGCGCGTCGGGTCGGGGCTGACCCAGGCCAGGATGCCCGGATCCAGCAGGCAGGCGACACACTGCCGGGCGGTCTCGTAGATGCCGTCGCGGGTCTCCACCGCGCCGCGTACCGTGCCTTGCAGTTGCTCGGCCATGGCCGTCAGACCGACCTCCCGCAGCAGGTCGATCGGCGTCCGGTCCGCGGGGTCCGCCAGCCAGGCGAGCAGATCCGGTACGGTCGCCCCGCCCCGCGCCGCGGCCAGGAACAGCGAGGTCAGGGTGTTCTGTGCGGCCGAGATCCAGAAGTCCTTCTTGGACGCGTCGTCGTTGACCGAGCTGACGAAGTGGCCGGACAGCCGGCGCGCACCCTCGATGGTGTCGCAGTCGGCCAGCATGTCCCACCACATCTCCCGGGGGGTGTGCGCGATGCCCTGCGGATCGAAGGTCCAGACCGTGCCGACCTTCGTCCGCTCCTGCCGGGTGACGGTGTAGACGTCGGCTTTGTTGGAGGTCAGCAGCACCGCACCGGTGGCACGCAGCAGCCGCGGGATGGCGATGCCGGTGGACTTGCCGGCCCGCGGCGCCATCAGGTCGAGCTCCACGTCCTCGAAGGACGACCGCAGCTCAGGCCCGGACGGGGCGAGGTCGCCGAGCAGGTTCCCGGTGTCGTCGGGGCGCAGGGTCTTGACGCCCTTGAGCGACGGCCGCAGGTCCCGGGCGCGGGCCGCGATCCCCTTGGGCATCATGCTCTGCATCTCGCGCGTCCCGGCCAGGCCGTCGGTGCGGTTCGAGAACTTCTTGACCAGCGGGATGACGGCCAGCAGCGCCAGCACGACCACCACGGCGAAGGTCACGGCGATCCCGGCGTAGATCGCGGCCGGATCCGCTCCCGGCCAGACCTCGCCCGCCGAGCCGGTGAGCACGTCGAGGTAGACGTCGATGAGGAAGGGCGGGGGGTGCCATCCGTGGCCCGTGATCGCGGCGCCGAGCGTACCGCCGAACCAGCTGACGCCGAACAACACGACATTGAGCAGCGCGAGGCCGGGGATCACCCAGGTCATCTTCTCGCCGCCGCCGGACCGGCTCATGGCAGGTCCGTTCCGGGGGCGGGCAGCGGCCCGTCGCCGGCCTTCAGGGTCTCCTCGGCCGCGATCCGCTCGGCCTCCACCCGTTCGGCGTAGCCGTTGGAGACCCACCGGGTGTTGGTGTCGTGCAGGTGGCTCTCGGTGTCGGTGATCGTCACCCGGATCGGGATGCCGGGGCGGCCACCCACCTTGATCAGGAACCGGCCGCGGCCGGGCGGTTCCTCATGCTCGCCGCTCTGGGCCCAGCCGGGCGGCGAGGACCAGGACGAGACCAGGTCGATCTCGCGCCGCGACAGGCCCACCACCTTGCCCAGCTCCTGCATCTCGGCCTTGGGCAGGCCGGCGACCGCCACCATGCCGGCGCGCTCGACAAAACCGCGGGCCTTGGCCTTGTCCGCCTCGCTGCCCAGCGCCTCGGCGTCCTTCAGGGTGTGCGTGATCTTCGCGTCGGCCAGGCCGAGCGAGCGGTTGAGCCGGGTCAGCGCGTCGATCCGGTCGACGATGCCGGAGGCCGCCCGCATCGGCCGCCACAGCTCGTCGAGGACGGTGAAGAACCAGCGCCGCGGTGCCAGGCCGGCATCCGCGAGCGCGTGCGACGCCGCCACCGTGCCGAGACCGTCGGACCAGGCCGCGAGCATCGCCGCGGCGGTCAGCTGGCCGTCGGCCTCGCCGATCCGGGAGATGTCGATGCACACCGCGGTGGCGTTGGGGTCGATGTGCGTCGAGGTCGGTGAGGCGAACGTGCCGCCCAGCGGGCCGTCGAGGATGCCGAGCAGGGACCGGTGCAGCGGGTCCACCGCGTCGCGGTACCGGGACTCCTGACCGCGGTCCAGGGTGACCTGCCGGATCTGCGGTGGCCCCTCGTCGAGGACGCGGAGCAGGTCGGTCAGGTGGAAGGGCTGGCCCGGCGCGGTTCGCTCCCGCAGGTGCCGCAGGCAGGCCGACAGCACGGACTGCTCGTGGTCCGAGATCGCCTGACCCCGCACGATGGTCAGCAGCGCGGCGACCATGTTGAGCACCCGGCCGTGCGCCTCGGCCACCAGGGTCTCGCCGGCCTGGCCGCCGATCCTCAGGGCCGCGGCCCCCATCGCGCCCGGGTCCAGGACGTTCAGGCCGCCGACGCCCCGGCCGATGGAGATCACCTGACCGCCCAGCGCCCGTACGGTGTCGGCGTAGTCGGGCTTGAGGTCGCCCAGCACCAGCGGCACCACACCCTGCGCGCTCAGGCCGATGAGCATCCGGTTGATCAGCGTCGACTTGCCCAGGCCCGGCATGCCCAGCATGAACAGCGACGGGTTGGAGATGTAGCGGGCCCGGGTGAACCAGTTGAGCGGGTCACCGCAGACCGTCGCCCCGGTGGCGAGGTGCTGTCCCAGCGGCACGCCGACCATCGGCGCCCCCGACCCGGCGGCGAACGGCCACAGACCACACGCCTGCACCGTGGTGGCTCGCCACATCGTGGGTGGGTCCAGGGCCGCGACCCGGCCGCCACCGACACCGGGTGACCCGCGGTGCGGCACGACGTCGTCGTCGTTGGCCCGGGCCATCCGCTTGAAATGCCTGGCTTCCGCCGCCTCGTTCCTGGCCCGCAGCTTGCTCGCCTTCCGGCGGGCCCGGGGCGTCTGGTCACCGGTCTCGTCGGCCTCCCGCGCCTGCTGGTGGTGCGGCGGGACGACGAGGTCACTGAGCGCGGTGGTGGCGCCCGACGCGCCCCGTGGCCAGTCCGCCCCGAGGTCGTGGACCCGGATCCGGGATTCCTGCGGGGTCACAGCGCCTCCTGCAGCTCGTGCGGAATCATCGTCTGCTCCCACGGCAGGATGCCGACCGGCAGTGCGCAGGTGAACGCGGCGGCCTGCATGCGGTCGGCCGCACGCATCGAGATGCGCGTCGCGCCGAGCAGGTTGCGGACCGTCACGTTGGCGTCGGCAACCTCGGCGGCGGAGTCGACGGTGACGGTCACGACCATCGAGAACTCCACCAGACCCGCGCCCGAGGCCTCCTCCGCGGCGGTCTGCTCCGCCGCCGCCACTTCCGAGGCCGCGCGGGCCCGGACCATGCCCCGCGTCGAGGTCGCCATGAACTGCGAGGAACGGCGGTCCGACTCGACGATCTTTGCCGAGGTGGCCGGGTCGAGGGGGCGGTAGAGCAGGGCCACCCGCTTGCGCCGCAGATCCGGTGCGGGCTCGAGCAGGTTGCGCAGCACGCTCGACCGCACGGTGCCGCGCGGGGCGAGGGTCAGCAGCCAGCTGCGGGAGACACCGGAGTCGTGGTGGTAGGCGTTCACGGTCTCCCGGGAGGCGGCCGGACCCGAGTCCGCCCATTCCAGACCGGTGCCGCCGTGCTGCGCGCGGACGTCGAGGACGTCGGCGGCGACCGCCGGGTCGTAGGCCACCCGGACGACCTCGGCGATCCGCTCGGCCGACAGCGGTTCCGCCGCGCCCCCGCCGGCACCGACCAGGCCGGTGAGCAGGCCGTGCAGCCGCAACGACAGGTCGGTCAGGATCTCCTCCTTGTCGCGTTTGCCGCCGCCCGGCAGCCCGTAGGTGAGGGTGATGTAGGTGTTCATCTCCGAGGAGGCCGAGGGGTAGCGATCGACCACCTCCTCCATCACCGCCCGGGCGGCCGGTGCGGCGCCGGGGGCGATGCGGGTGAGTACCTCGGTGGAGAGCCGGGTGCCGGGATCGGGCGCGGTCTCGACGATCAGGGAACAGCCACGCAGCCCCGGTTCGTGGGCGAGCCGGCTCAGCCAGTCGCCCCACATCGCCACCCAGATGTCCACCTGATCGGTGTCGACCAGGGATCCGCCGTCGGGCTCGCAGCCGAGCACCACCGTGTAGAGGTTGCGGTAGCGGTGGTGCAGCACGCCGAACCGCCGGTCATAGGGGTCCCGGCCCTCCAGCATCGTCACCTTGCTGAGCATCCCGGGCGGCCGGAAACGACCACCGGGACGCGACGACAGCGGGCCCGACACGTAGAGGTGCTGCCTGTTGGACTTGCGGCGCAGCCACCCGACGCGCAGCGCCAGCACGTTGTAGACGTTGCGGCCGTCCTGGGTGCGCAGCGCCAGCGGTCCCACGACCACGATGATCGGTACGGCGAGGATCAGTGCCGCCTGTATCGAGATCAACGAGGCGAACAGCACCAGGATGAGGCCGCCGAACACGCCGATGGTCCCGACCAGCCCGAAGGATCCGAGCCCGGCCTTGCGGGGCCGGCGCCAGTTGCCGTAGGTCCGGGTCTTGATCACTTCCGCGCTCATGATGGAGGTGTCTCTTTCCGTGAGAATGACGAGGGCCTGACCTGCCGGCGGGACAGGCCCTAGTGGCCGGAGCCGTCCGGGCCGTTCGGCAGGGCGCCGTCGATGACGGGTGCGCCGTAGCTGGCCGCCGTCGCGCCGACCCACGCGCCTCCCGCGGTGACAGCCGTCGCGGCGGCGAGTCCTCGCCCGGCTCCGGAGACCGCCCTGCGCCTGACGGACCGGCCGCCGACCGACCCGGAATCACTGCCACCGCCGGAACCTGACGCACCATCGACATCCGAAGCACCACCGGATGCGCTGCCGACGTCACTACCCGCGTCGCTGGAACCCGACGGACCGCCGGCGTCGCTGCCACCGGACGTGCTGCCGGCGTCGCTGCCGCCGCCGATGCTGGCCGTGTCGCTGCCGCTGGCGATGCTGGCCGTGTCGCTGCCGCCGCTGCCGGTGCTGCTGCCGCTGCTGCCGCTGCTGCCGCTACTGATGCTGGCCGTGTCGCTGCCGCCGGCGGCGTCGCTGCCACCGGCATCGCTGCCGGCGTCGCTGCCGCCCGACGCTCCGCCGGACTTCGTGGAAGCCGGCCCCGTGGCCTTGGAACCGGACGATCCGCTCGCCGACGCCGCACCGCTCGGTGCTGACTTCCCGCTTCCGGCGCCACGCCCCCGGGCCGCCAGGCCCGCGGCGCCGGTGGCGACCGCCCCGGTGGCCTTGGCTGCCCCGCTCGCCGCACCCGCGGCGGCGCCGGACATGCCGTCGGAGGCGCCCAGCGCCGCTGCGGCGGGAACCACCAGCCGGAGCAACGCGGGCAGTGCCACGGCCGAGAGCAGCAGGACGCCGCAGCCGGCGATCTTCTGTTGGGTCGAATCGGCGCCGGAGGAGGTGATCATCGCCGCGCCCGCGTACAGAACCAGACCGGTTGCCGGCTTGAAGACCAGCCAGGCGACCATCCACGCGATGTGCTTGCGCCACCACGAGCTGCCCCACTCGGTCATCGAGGCCGCCGCGGCCAGCGGCAGGGTGCCGGAAAGGATGACCATCACGCCGAGCCGGATGTAGAGCAGGATGATGTGGATGATGCCCGCGATGATCAGCAGCAGCCCGACGATGATCAGCAGGAAGGCTGTCAGGCTGTCGGTTCCGCACTGGGCGATCAGCTTGAGCTGCTCCTTGACGCCGCTCTCGTAGAGATGCGTGGTGTACCTGTCCGTCAGGGCGGCCAAGGCGTTGATGACGTAGGTCGCGGCACCGGCGACCAGGATCATCCGCAGGATTCCCTTGACCGCCATCGTTCCGGGCTGTGCGCGGCGTTCCAGCGCCATGCGCGCGGAGGCGAACAACAACGACGCGACGGCCAGGGCGATCACCAGCCACCGGATCTGCAGACCGATCTTGCCGTTCACCGAGGCGTCGGTGGTCGTGGGGATGTTCTTGGCGACATCGGCGAACAGGCTGACGGCCGCGCTCAGGATCGCGTTGGCGATCGAGCTGAGAATGCCGTCGATGCCACTGTCCAGGACGGAGGCGACACCCCCCAACGCCCCGCCGTAGGTGGCGTCGCCACTGCAGGAAGCCATCTCACACCTTCCACATCACGAAGCCGGCGTTGGCCGTCACGACCTTCAACGGGGTGTGCAGGTTGCCGTCGCTCAACGGCTGCACCTTCCAGTCGCCGCCGGTCCAGGCCACCGTGTAGTCGGCGATCCCGTAGACCTCGGCGGTGTCCTTGATCAGCAAGCGGACCGTGGCCTCGTCCGGCGAGTAGGTCAGCAGCATGAAACCGGCCAGCGACCGGGAGGTGTACTGCGGCGGCGCCCCCCGGTCGGACGAGCGCATCGCCACGAAGATCTCGCGCGAGATGCCCGGTACGACCTGCTGGTCCGTCACCGTCTCCCAGTCGCTGCCGCTCATCTGCCGCGGAATGACGTGCGCCGCCATGACCGCACCCATCGGGGTGTGCGCGTAACACCACAGCAGCGCACCGCTGGTCATCAACGGTCCCGACGTCGGTGAGAGCGGAATCCTGCCGCCGTTCAGCTGCTGCCAGGTCACGTCCTTCGGCGGCGCCGCCGGCGGCTCCTGGTCGGAGTCGTCGGACCGGCACCCACCCGGCCGGGACCCGTCCGGGCCGACGCCGCCGGAGAGCGGGCCGGCAGCCGCTGCGCGCTCGACGCCGTCCCCGGCGTCCGGGCCACCGGTCAGCACGGTGGCGCCTCCCGCACACACCACCAGGACCAGGAAGACGGCCGAGACCTGCCATCCCCGCTGCTGCCAGAACGGCCGATCGTCCACTTCACCGGACTCGGATCGACGCCACACCGCTGGTTCCCCTCGCTCGAAACGAACTGGTCGCAGAACTGCTACTTGGCCGCGGGCGTCTCCGTGCCGCCGTTGGTGAAGAACCAGCCGATCACCGGGCCCGCCACGGCGACGAGGATGCAACCGCCGAGGACCATGCCGAGGCGGCTCATGTGCTCCGAGCTCTCGCCCCGCTTGTGCGAGATGGCCATCATCGTTCCGGTGACCAGCACCCCGCAGACCCCCGCGGCCGTACCGGCCCAGGCGATGAGGTTGAGGCCGAGCTCCACGAACTTGACGAGCTCCGGCGGGGCCTTGCCGCCACCGGTCGGCTTGGGGACATCGCTGAGCAGCCCCGTGGTCACGGTGTAACGAAGGTCAGACAGAGTCATGGCGCTTTCTCCTTAGAAAATGTGTTCCTCAACGCCGGTGGGCGTCAATTCCAGGGGTGCAGAAACTCCATGATCGGGCCGGCCGTGAGGCCGACGATGCAAGAGATTCCGATGAGGACGATGCCGCGCCAGTGCTCACTGAATTCGCCCGGTTCACCGCGCCGCAACTGCAGCCCGAGATTGGCTCCGACAATGATCAGGCCCGCCACCGCGGCGGCCGAGACCGCCCACGCCAGCAGATTGAGCAATTTCATACCCGCGTCATCGGGTTGACCGCTGTCGAATGCGAAGGCCGAGAGCGGTTTCTCGCTGAATGAATGACCCGGAACCTTCACGCCGGGGCAGTTCATCTTGAACCCGATCGTGACACCGGTGGCCGTGCACTGGCTCGAGCCGGTGATTTCCTTGAAGTTGTCGTGGGTGTGTTCGCCGAACACCTCGAAGTCGAGCCACACGTGATCGTTCGGCCCGCCCTCGACGTAAAGGGTCTCGGTCTGTCGTGCCAGCAGATGTTTCGAGCAGGCCCGGTCGCTTCCCCGCGGCTTCTTCATGGACGTGTCGCTCTTGATGCAGAACTGAACCGTCGCACCCATCTGGTTGTCGACATCCACCTTGATCATTCCCGGCCTGTCGTCCGCCCGCGCCGGCGCCGGCGCGGAGGCCAGGGCGCCCAGCCCCAGGACCGCCGTTGTCCCGGCGACAACCATGCCGATCCACGTCGCGCGCTTCACCGTCCTCCCCCTCGCTGCGTGGTCTGCACCACGCGGCCGAGCTTGACCAGTTGCTTGGGCAGCCGGTCCACCTGCCGTCCCAGCCGCCACTGGGGAATCCACGGGACCTGCCACATCGGCGCCTTCGACCGCAGCATCCGGACGCGGCTGCGCAGTGTCTGGGGCAGCCGGCCCGGCAGGTCCGCGACCAGGACCAGCCCGAGCAGGTCCATGCCCGCCGGGTAGCGGTTGTCGATGACCGCGTTGAAGGCCCGCGCCGCCGCGAGCAGACCCTGCGCATCGGTACGTGCCACCAGCAACACCCGGGCCGGCTCGTCCAGTGTGGAGTCCGGCCAGCGGCAGCCGATGTCCGTACCGCCGAGCACCTTCGCCAAGGTGGAGGCGCCGGCACCGCCGTGCGCCGCCACCCAGCAGACGCCGTCCGCGGTGAGCGGGCGGGCCGTCACATCCCGCACTCGCCGCGGCGCGGTCTCGTGCCAGGGCGGGGCGTCGGACGACGGCGCTGAGGTCGCGTTGGTCAACGTTCTCGCCCCTTCGTCAGGCGTCGGGAAATGCTTGTCAGATCCCCACAACGGCCCGGGGCAGGCGCCGGTTCACGCCGTCGCGGGTTTCTTCGAAGCAGACCCCGCCGGCACCGCCTGGCGCCGGTCGCCGGTCTCGCAGAGCTGCACGATCCGGCCCAGCCCCACCGCCTGTTTCGGCAGGCCGGGCACCTGCTTGCCGAGCCGCCAGGGTGCGATCCACGGGACCCGCCACACCGGGACGATCGAGCGCAGCAACCGGATCCGGGTAACCAGCGGCGGCGGCAGCGGGCCCGGCGCGTCCGCCACCAGAACCAGGCCCACCAGTTGCATCCCAGCCGGGTGCCGGCCCTCCCGCAGCGCGTTCAGTCCCCGGGACGCGGCCCGCAGCCCCTGGGCGTGGGTCCGCGCCACCAGCATGATCCGGGCCGGTTCGGCGCGGGCGGCGTCGGGCCAGCGGGCGCCCAGATCCCGGCCGCCCAGCACGATGGAGAGGGTGGTGACGCCCGCGCCGCCGTGTGCGGCCACCCAGCCCAGGCCGGGGGCGGACAGCGGGCCGGGTGCCGCATCGGGTGCGTGGATCATGCCGGGCTTCTCTCTGACGAAGGTGTGCCGGTGGACCGGCGCCGTGGCGATGCCCGCCATAACGGCCACCGGGCCGCACCGGTTCACCACCCCCGGGTCAGACCGCCGCGAACTGGACCCAGCTGACGTTGACGAACTCCTCCGGCTGGCCGCTGGTGAAGGTCAGGTATACGTCGTGCTTGCCTGTCACCGGCGCCAGGTTGCCGGGAATCACCCGCCAGCTCTCCCAGCCGCCGGTGTCCGCCACCGCCACTGAGCCCAGGACCGGGCCGGTCGCGCCGTCGATCCGGATCTCGACCAGGCCGGAGATCCCCGGGCCGGCGCCGGCGGCCACCCGCACGGTGAACTGGGTCGCCGGGGTGCCGCCGAACTCCACCCCCGCGTAACAGGACCAGTCACCGTTGCTGAGCTTGCCGAGATAGCCACCCGGCCACGTCGTGGTGCCGTGCTCGGACGAGGGGCTGCCCGCCGGGATCTGGCCGTAGGCGTCGTGCTTACCCGGCCCCGCGACCGGCGGGACCACCACGGCCTCGGCCGCGTCCGGGACGACCGGCTGACCGGCGTCGCCCCCGCCGGCACCGAACGGCGTCAGCGTGATGTGCAGGTGCTGCGGCGCGTGGTCCTGGGTGTATGACGCCTTCTCGGTCACGTCGTCGAACGGGAAGCCGTACGCCATCCCGTCGGCGGCGTACTTGTGCATGATCCGCGAGTAGTGGTTCGTCACCGACCCTCGGTAGAAGGCGCCCGCGTCGGTTGTCGGCTGGTCCGGGTTGCCGAGCACGGAACGGTTGAACCCGGCGCCGAGGACGGCGGCCACCGGCCCGCCCAGCGAGTCGTTGGGTGCCAGCAACGCGCCGTCGCAAAACAGCACGTCCTTGGTCGAGGGCCGGGCGAAACTCCGAACCCCGCCGGTGAAGGTCAGCTGCCCGCCGTTGACCCTGCCGGTGAACGAGCCCTGCATCGTCCGCACGCGCAGATCCGTGCCGGCGTACTTGTCCCAGATCTCGCCGATGTAGCCGTCGAAGTAGTTCGCCGGGAACCGGCCCATCCCGATGGCGTGCCCGGGCGCGACGATCCGCCGGTTGTCGCCGATGACCAGGCGCTCGAAGCCGGGCTGACGCCGCATCTCGTCGAAGATCCGGTCCCGGCTGCCCGGTGCGGGATCACCGGCGGCCTTCTCACCGCCGCCGCCCCGCAGCCGGATCGCCATCGGGATGCTGAACATGTCGACCTGCGTGGTGTTGCAGAACATCCCCTGGTCGTTGAAGGTGAACTCGCAGCAGTCGTGCAGCACGTCAAAATTCGGGTCACCCTCGGTCCACGCCACCGGATACTGCAGCGCGGGCCGGCCGTCGCCGTCGACGACCGCCTTGAACCGCAGCTTCCCGTCGATCGCGAAGTAGATCCGCCCGGACATCTTCGGCAGGACGAACGAGCCTTTCCCGACCGCGGACAACGGCACGCCCAGGTCCAGGTAACCGTCGCCGCCGCTGTCACCGGTCGACACCTGACTGAATTGGCCGGAGTTCTTCACGTACCCCATCCGGCCGGTCGCCGCTTCGGTGCCGACGACGTACATCGTGATGGCCGAATCGGGGAACCGGCCGGTGTCGTTGGCGACGGTGATCGGCAGTGCGGCGGCGGCCTCGGCGCGGGAGAAAAGCGCGGAGCCGAGGAAGGGCACGCTCGCCACCGCGCCGCCCGCGGCGAGTCCGAGGACCATTCTTCTACTGGGCATGTTTTTCTCCTCCGGGCACAGAAATGGATCGTCCAGAGTCAAGCAACGGCACCCCGGAAAGCGCATGTCCCGTTTCCGGTGTCCCTTTCACCGGCGGGCGCCGCCGGGCCCCAGATAGGCGGAGACCACGGGCCCGCTGCCGGCCCGGCTGACCGTGAAGAAGACCAGAGTGGACAAAGGCACCCCCACGTCGGCAGTGATCTCCTGCAGCTTGCCGTCGCTGGTCCAGTTGACGACCGGCCAGGCATGGCCGTCGGAGGTCACCGCCTGCAGCCGGTAGCCGACACCGGGCCGCAGCCCGTCGACGGTGGCCCGGACGTTGACCCCGGCCTCCTGCTGGGTGACGAAGACCGAGAGCGAGGCCCCGGTCGTGCGGTCCGCCGCGGTCGCCGCGGCCGTGACCACCGGTACGGCGGCAGTGCGCGCCTCCCGTTCGCCTCGCAGCAGCGCGCCGAGGGCCAGGCCGCCGATCACCAGGACCAGGGTCAGCAGCATGCTCATCCGGATCAGGGCGGTTCTGCGCGGGTTACGGCCCCGCGGCCGGACCAGTTCCAGCTCGAGCGCGAGGGGTGGGCGTGCCTCGGAGACCTCCCTGCGCACCAGCTCTGCGCGGCGGGGGGCGGGGCTCTGAGGGAGCACGAACGCGGGCGGCTCGAGCTTGACCACCGGCTTCTGCTCAACCGGCTTGACCACCGACGGCTGCTCCACCGGCTTCTGCACAGCCGGCTTGACCACCGACGGCTGCTCCACCGGCTTCTGCACAGCCGGCTTGACCACCGAGGACTGCTCCACCGGCTTCTGCACGACCGGCGCAGGTGGTTTGACCGCCGGTTTCTGCTCGGGCGGCTTGACCTCAGGCTTCTGCTCGACCGGCGCAGGCGGCTTGACCACCGGCTTCTGGTCGATCGGGACGGGTTGCTTGGCCGCGGCGATGGGCGTCGGCTCGGCCTTCGCCAGCTTGCCCTTGGACGGCTTGACCGGCTCGGGATCCGGCACGGCGGAGGGCACCGAGACCGGCGGCGGCGCAACCGGCCGCGGAGCGACCGGCGGCGGCGCAACCGGCCGCGAAGCTATGGCCGGCGGAGCAACCAGAGGTGCAGCAACCGGAGGGGGAGCAAGCACCGGAGGCGGGGTGATGGGCGGCGGAGCGACAGGCGGATCCACCGGCTCGGGGCTCGGCACAGCCGCCCGGCGCTTCCGGAACGGCAGCCGCCGCGGTTGACGAGCGGCCACCGGCTGCGCGTCGTCGAGCGGCGGGTCCGCTTCCGGCTCAGGCGCGAAGAACCGCACGAACCGCTCCGAAGGCGGCCCGCTCCGGTTCAGTGCCCCGAAGCTGTCCAGCACCTCGTCCCGGTCCCGCTCGGAGAGCAGCGCCAGCGCCGCGACCGTGTCGATGACCTGCTGCGCCTCGTCCCGGCAGGACGCGCATGCCGGCAGGTGCTCCTCGATGAGCGCACCCTCGGCCGACCCGAGGGTGTCCAGGTAGTACAGCCCGAGCAGCTCCGTCACATGCGGCTCGTCGCCGCCCATGTCAGCCACCCGGCCCAACCCTTCCGACGGACGGCCCTCGCCGTCGCGTCCATCAGCCCAAGTGCCCCTGTCGGGTGGCACCAACGGGTCCTACCCACCCCGGGTTCACGAATTCCCGAATTCACCTGCCGCCTTGTGAACCACGGCCTCCCGGTGTCCGTCTTAGGGCCGGGCTCTCGCGCGTGCGGGGGCAGGCCAGGAGGAGCCCGTGTTCAGAGTCGCCGTCGTCGCCGATCAGCCCGTTGCCCGTGCCGGGCTGGAGAAGCTGGCGTCCGACGATCCCGGCATGGCGGTCGCCGCCGCGGTCGCGTCGGTGGCGGACCTGCCCGGTGGCGCGTACGACGTCGTGGTGATCGATCTGCCCCGCCTCGACACCGCCGCGCTCGGCACCGTCGCCGAGGTGGCGACCGTCGGCCATCCCCTGGTCAGCTCGGCGTGGGAGCGCAGCCCGGGCCTGCTGGGCACGATCCGGGCCGGTGCGCGCGGCTGCCTCAGCCGGTTCACCGAGCAGCAGGACGTGCGGGACGCCCTGCACGTCACCGCGCGGGGCGGCTTCTACCTGTGCCCCCGGCTCACCGGCCGGTTCCAGCTGGAGCTCGCCAGCCGGGGTGATGAGGACCCGGGCGGGCTGGCCCCCCCGGGAGATCGAGACGCTGCGGTGGATCGCGTCGGGGTTCACGCACGCGCAGATCGCCACCCGGATGGGGCTGTCGACCACCACCGTCGACACGTACGCCAAGCGCATCCGCGCCAAGCTGAACGTGAGCAACAAGGCCGAGCTGACCCGGGTGGCGATCGAGCTCGGCCACGTCGTCCAGCGCCGGCGGGCCGCACCGGCGCCCGACCCGCCCGGCACCATGGCTCTGCAAGCGGTCCGCCGTTAGGCGCTCAGCAGGCGGCGGATCCGGACGGCCAGGAACACCGCCCCGCCCAGCGCGCCCAGCGTCACCAGCACAAGCAGCATCACCTGGCCGCCGGACCGGCCGCCACCGGAGGTGGCGATCTCCTGCTCGGTGGAGCTCGGGGCGGCTTCCGCCTCCTCGGGCAGCACCAGGGTCACCGCCACCGCCGGGTTGATCATGCCCCAGCCGAACGTGGCGTCGGGTTGCCGGTCGTCGCCCATCTTGTCGGCGCTGACCTGCACCCGGTGCGTGACCTGCCCGGCGTCGAGCTCCGGGTACGCGGCACGGACCAGCGCCGCGGTGGCCGCGACGAAGGCGACGGCGTACTGGGTGCCGCTCGCGGTCGTCAGGCCCCGGGGCCCCAGGCTGCTCACGTTGACGCCCGGCGCCACCACGTCGACCCCGCCGGAGCGGTAGTCGGCGGCACCCTTGCCGTTCACGCCCACCCCACCGGCGCGCAGCACGCCGACGAGGGCTTCGGCGGCGGGAGCGGACCCGACCTGCGCGCCGTGCACCACGACGACGTCCTTCTTGACCGCCTCGGCGACGGCCGCGGTGACGCCCTTGTCGGCCAGGTCCACCGAGGATCCGACGGCGATGACGGTGGCGCCGGAACGGACAGCCGCGTCGATCCCCTTGGCCGCGTCGGCGGCCTTCGTACGGGATTCACCACCGACCACCCGGATCGGCAGGACGGTCGCGTCCGGCGCCACCCCGGTCACGGCGCCCTGCTCGTTCTTGCCGGGCTGCGCGGCGATGATGCCGGCCATCGCCGTACCGGTGCCGAAGCAGTCGGTGTCACCGCGGCCGGTGCCGGTGACGACGTCCTCCCCCGCCGCGACGTGCCCGGCGAGCTGCGGGTGCGACGCCTCCACGCCGGAGTCGACAACCGCGACGATCTGGCCCTTGCCGCGGCTCTGCGGCCAGGCCTGGTCGGCGGCGAGCCGCAGGCCGGCCCAGTCGGACCGGCTGGTCGAGGCGGCGACGGCGGTGCACCCGGCCGGCCTGGTGGGCTTCGCCGGCCCGGCGGACGACGGCGTCGCCGGCACGCGCGTGGACGTCGGGGCGGCCGGGGTGCTCGGAGCGGCGGGCGGGGTGGCAGCGGCCGGGGCGCTGCCCGGCAGCAGGCCGTAGCGGACCTCGGCGCCGACGGCGTCCCAGGGCAGCTGCAACGTCCAGCCGGGCTGCAGGCGTGCCGGGTCGGTCAGCTTCCCGCCGTCCGGCTGCCTGCGGTCCCGGTTGAGGTTGAACACCTCGGCCGAGCGGGCGCCGTCGCCCAGGAACCGGGTGGCGATCTCGGTCAGGTTCTCCGGCGCGCCCCGATAGGCGGCGCTGACCTGGTAGTACTTCACGTACTCGCGGTCGTCGGCGGCCGGGGCGGCGGTCGCGGAGAGACCGATCAGCGCGGCCACCACGCCCAGGATGAGGCTGATCCGGAGACTTCGCACGGCGCGGCTCATCGGGTCGGGGCGACGGGGACGCCCGGCAGGTACACCGAGACCACCGGACCGCCGCCGGCGAGGGAGACGGTGAAGAACGACAGGTCGTCGATCCGCACCGGGAGGGTGCCGGAGACGTCCTGCACGGCCGCCGTTCCGGTCCACCGGGCAACCTCCCCGGTCGCGCTGTCGGAGGTGACTGCCCACAGGACGTACGACGTGCCGGCGCGAAGGCCGCTGACGGTGGCCCTGATGGTCACCCCGTCGCCGCCGTTGTCGGAGACCGACACCGATGCCGAGGCACCGGTGGTGTCGTCGGTGGCCACGGCGGCGGCGGTCAGCACCGGGGTCGGCTCGCCCTGCGGCGAGCGGACGAGCGTCGCCAGGCCGAGCCCGGCGACAACCAGGACGAGGGCGAGCAGGGCGCCGGCTCGCAGGAGCTTTCCGGTACGGCCGGTACGGCGCCCGTCCCCCGGACGCGTGGAGCCCCCACGCCCGGATGGCCGGACCGGCCCGGTGCCACTGCGCGCCGGAACGGGTGGCGGCGTACGCGCCGGAGCAGGAGGCGGCGTGGCCGCCGTACCGGGAACGAGGTCGTCGGTGCCGAGCAGCGCAAGCGCGGCGACCGCCTCGACGACCTCGTCAGCCTGCGCCCGGCACGTCGCGCATTCCTCGAGGTGGCGGTGGATCACGTCGCTCCGCGCGGGATCCAGCGCATCCATGTAGTGGAGCCCGAGCAGCTCCTGGTCGACATGGGCGTCGCTATCGATGATCTCAGCCACCCTCGGTTCCGCTCTCTGCGCCGCTGCTGGTGAAGGTGAAGCCACGGCTGATCAGGGCCTCCCGCAGAGCCTTGAGACCGTAGAACGTCCGGGACTTGACCGTGCCCGACGGTACCGCGAGCAGGTCGGCCACTTCGGACACCGACCGCTCCTGGAAGTAGATCTCGATCAGCGTCACCCGGAGCCGTTCGGGCAGCGAGTTGAGCGCGGCCCGCACCTCACTGGCGTCCACCAGCTTGTCGATGCCGTCCTCGGCCCGGGCGTGGGCGTCGATGAACTCGTCGGAGCGTTCCTCCGGGCGCACCTCGGCGGCCCGGATCTGGTCGATCAGGATGCGCTTGGCGACGGTGAAGAGCCAGCCACGGCTCCACCGGCCCTCGGAGTTGCGGGCGTCGGGATTGCGCCAGGCCCGCAGCAGAGTCTCCTGGACGATGTCCTCGGCCCGGTGCACGTCGCCCTTGGTCAGCCGGGTCAGGAAGCTCAGCAGCACCGGCCCGTGCACCTGTTGCAGGTGGCGCAGCGCGTCCGCGTCGGCGGTGGTGACAGCGCGCGGCGGTGGCTGTGGCGGTGGCGCCGGCCGGAGGTCTCCCGCGACGTCGCCACTGGTGCTCGAAGATAGGTGACCCACGATGAACACGCTCGCAGCAGGTGGCCGCGAAGTCACTGCGAGGAGGGCACTCATGACCGTACGCCCCGGTGAAGGGGTCCCTTCTTACCTCCGGGGACCGGGCCGGCGTCCCTATTCCGGGACGCCGGCCCGCCGGGAGCGCCGGGGTCAGCCACGGCCGGGACCGGCCGGCCGGTCGGCCTGGTCCGACCAGTGGCCACCGACCCGCGACCAGTGATCCTCGCCGCCGTCGTCCACGGGCCGGTGCCCGGTGAAGGAGGGTCCGTTGACCGGCGGCGGGGATGGTGGTGGCGCGGGGCCGCCGCTGGTCACGAGCGCGGGCGCCGGGGTCCGGAACCGGGGGTCGTAGAGGTCGATCTCCTCCTCCGGGCCGGCGGCGGGCTCGTCGGCCGGGTCCCTGCGCAGCAGCCGCCAGATCCGGTGGCCGAGCAGCAGCGCGGCGGCGATCATCAGCAGGGCGGTGACGATCAGGACGGTCGACCGGCCGCCGGAGTCCTTCGCCTGACCCGCCGGCCCGGCGGGGGCCGGCTCGCTCACCACGCCGGTGGGCAGGGGGGCCGGTGGCTCCTTGGCCTCCTCGGTCAGCACCTTGGTGACCGCCTCACCCGGGTTGAGGAAACCCCAGCCGTACTGGCTGTGCGGTGGGTCGCCGTCGCCCATCCGGTCGGCCGTGACCTTGATCCGGTGCGTCACCTGTTGCGCGGTGAGCTCGGGGTAGGCCGCCCGCACCAGGGCGGCCTCGGCGGCGGTGTATCCGACGGCGTAGTGGGTGCCGCTGCCGGTGACCGGGCCACCGCCCGCGGTCCCGGCGGTGGGTGCGGTGCCGCCGAGGCTGCTGACGTTGACCCCCGGCGCGGCCACGTCGACCGTGCCCTTGCGGTAGTCCACGGCCCACTTGTCGTCGACGCCGACCCCGGCCACCCAGAGCGCACCCTCGCCGATCTTGGCCTGCGGGTCGGGCTGCTTCGCCGGCGTCGGCGCGCCCAGCACCACGACGACGTTGCGCGTGATCGCCGTCGCGATGGCTTGCGCCACCTTGGCATCGGAGGCGTCCACATAGGTGCCGAGCGCGAGCACGGTGGCGCCCGCCGAGACGGCCGTCTCGATCGCCTTGGCCTGGACCTCGGGCGTGGCCGCCGGCTGGTTGACGGCGATGCGGATGGGCAGCACGGTGGCGTCCGGCGCGGCACCGACCGGGCCGTCGCCGCTCACCTGCTTGGCGACCACGACGGCGGCCATGGCCGTACCGGTGCCGAGGCAGTCGGTGTCGCCGCGCCGGCCGGGCTGGACGATGTCGGAGCCGCCGGCGACCCGGCCGGCGAGCTGCGGCATGACGCCGTTCACCCCGGAGTCGATCACCGCCACGACCTGGCCCTTGCCCCGGCTCTGCGGCCAGGCCTTGTCGGCGGCGAGCCGCAGCCGGGCCCAGTCCGACTTGGTGCTCGACGCGGCGGCGGAGGCGCATCCGGTCGAGCCACCGGGCGTCTGCTGGGAGGCCACGCCGCTCGGTATCGCACCCGGGCTGGGCCGCGTCCCGGTCGCGGGCGTGCCGCCGCCGACGGCGGGCGGGCTCGGCTTCGACGTCGGAGACTTGGTCTTGGTCTTCGTCGGGGCGGGGGCCTTGTCCGGCAGGACGCCGTACTGGATGCCCGCGCCGACCGCGTCCCAGGGCATGACGAGCAGCCACCCGGCCCGCAGCCGCCCCGGGTCCGCGAGAACCTTCCCATCCGGCTGCTTGCGGCCGGCGTTGCGGTCGAAGATCTCCCCCGCGCGCCCGCCGCTGCCGAGGAAACGCCCGGCTATCTCGGTCAGGTTCTCCGGCGACCCGTTGTACGCCGAGGTCACGGTGTAGTACTTGACGTACTCCTCGCCCGCCGCCTGTGCCGTCGCGGGCAGCGCGAGCACCGCCGCGCCGGCCATCCCGGCCAGGAGCACGCGGATCGCCGTCCGGCTGATCCAGGACATCCAGTTCCCTCTCGTCGAATCCCGCGGTACGGCCCGGCCGATGGGGTGCAGCCGACGTTCCGGGCGTCGCCCACACGACGGCCGGCGACGGGCTCCGGTTCACGCCGACCGAGATCAAATTCCGCTCGAAGAGGAAGCCGCGCTCGTGCGGGGCCTCCCGCGGGACCCTCAGAATCGGCAAGCGTCTATGTCCAAATGTGAGCGGTAACAAATTTGGATTAACACGCTGCGGACGGTGTCATCACGCCACTGAGCTGCACTTTAGTCGATACCAGCGTGGATCTTGCGTTCGCTTCTGGGTGTTTGCCGGCGCGACCTTGACAGGAAAAGTTTGATAGTGCGTGAATGTGTTTCCGAATCATAAACGTCGATGCAATGCCAAGACGGACCTGACCAGCGACTACTGAGCCAGGAGAAAGCACGTGACTGATCCCCGTACCCGGCCATGGCGACGCTTCCTCGCCGTGACCACCGCCGTCCTCGCCGCCTCGACCGGCGCGCTGATCGCCACCGCCTCCCCCGCGGCGGCGTTCGCGCCGAAGACTCCCCCGCTGACGACGCCCTGGACCGGTCAGGTGTCGACCACCAATCCGCTGCCCGAATATCCCCGGCCGCAGCTGACCCGGCCCGACTGGCAGAGCCTCAACGGGATCTGGCAGTTCGCCGGCGCCGCCGCCATCGACACGCCGCCGGTGAACACGACGCTGAGCGAAGAGGTGCTTGTTCCGTACCCAATTGAGAGCGCTCTCTCCGGCATCATGCGGCATGAGAACCACATGTTCTACCGCAGAACCTTCACGGTTCCGGCCGGCTGGACCGGCCGCAACGTGCAGCTCAACTTCGGTGCCGTCGACTGGCAGTCCAAGGTTTGGGTCAACGGCACGCTGCTCGGCACGCACGAGGGCGGCTACGACAAGTTCTCCTACGACGTCACCGGCGCGCTGCGCGCCGGCGCCAACGAGGTCATCGTCGGCGTCTGGGACCCCACCAACGGCCAGGACATCCCGGTCGGCAAGCAGCGCACCAACCGCGGCGGCATCTGGTACACCCCGTCGTCCGGCATCTGGCAGACCGTCTGGCTGGAGCCCACCAACCCGGCCCGGATCACCCGGTTGGACACCACCCCGAACGTCGCCGCCGGCGGCCTCGACCTGGTGGTGCAGGCGGCGAATGCGAGCGGCCAGGCGGTCACCGCGCAGGTGCTCACCGGCGGCACGGTGGTCGGAACGGCAACCGGCACGGTCGGTGCCGGCCTGCGGGTCCCGGTCCCCAACGCCCGGCTGTGGACCCCGGACGATCCCTTCCTGTACGACCTGAGGGTCACCCTCGCGTCCGGTGACACCGTGGGCGGCTACTTCGGCATGCGCTCGCTGGGCAAGGCCATGCTCGGTGGCACCCTGCGCCCGACGCTCAACGGCAAGTTCGTCTTCCAGCTCGGCACCCTGGACCAGGGCTACTGGCCGGACGGCCTCTACACCGCGCCCACCGACACCGCGCTGCGCTTCGACCTGGAACAGCAGAAGGCGCTCGGCTTCAACATGGTCCGCAAGCACATCAAGGTGGAGAACGACCGCTGGTTCTACTGGGCCGACCGGCTCGGCCTGATGGTGTGGCAGGACATGCCGGCGCTGGCCAGCGGCCGGGAGCCCTCGGCCGCCGGGCGGGCCCGGTTCGAGAAGGAACTCAAGGAGATGGTCGACGAGCACAAGGGCATCACGTCGATCGTCCAGTGGGTGCCGTTCAACGAGGGCTGGGGCGAATACGACGCCGGCCGCATCGCCGACCTGGTAAAGAGCTGGGACGCCACCCGGCTGGTGAATCACAACTCGGGCTCCAACTGCTGCGACTCCGACCCGGACCCGGGCAACGGCGACGTGATCGACGACCACATGTACGTCGGCCCCGGCATGACCCGGCCCCCGACGGCCACCCGGATCGCGGTCAACGGCGAGTACGGCGGCCTCGGCCTGCGCGTGCCCGACCACGAGTGGCCGACCGCCGGCAAGTTCGCGTACGAGTGGCTGCCCGACACCAACGCGCTGACCAACCGCTACGTGCAGATCACCGGCAAGCTCGCCGAGCTGATCTCGGCCAACGGGCTCTCCGGCTCCGTCTACACCGAGCCGACGGACGTCGAGGAGGAGCTGAACGGCTTCTACACCTACGACCGGCAGCTCCAGAAGATGAACTTCGCCAGCGTGCGGGCCGTCAACCTGCGGGTGCTCGGCGCGGCCGCCGGCACCACCCTGCCGACCGGCAAGCTCGCGTCGCTGCGGGTGACCACCCCGGGATACACCGACCGGTATCTGCGGCACGCGAACGGCACCGCCGCCACCGCGGTGATCAACGCGGCCAGCTCCACCGGCGACAAACAGGACGCGACGTTCTGGGTGCGCCCGGGGCTGTCGAACAGCGCCTGCTACTCGTTCGAGTCCCGCAACTTCCCGGGTCAGTACCTGCGGCACCGGGCGTACCGGGTCTACCGGGAGGCGAGCACCGGCGGCACCTTCGACGCCGACGCCACCTTCTGCGCCCGGCCCGGCCGCACCGGCGGCGGCACCTCGCTGGAGGCGTCCAACATGGCCGGTTACTACCTGCGCCACCGCAACGCCGAGGTCTGGATGGACCGGGACACCGGCGGTTCGTTCAGCGCCGACGCGACGTGGGGCGTGGTCAATCCGTGGTGGCGCAGCGGTGCCGACCTGCCCACCGGGCAGACCAGGTCCTTCCGGGTCACCACCGCGGGTTACGACAACCGCTATCTGCGGCATCGCGACTCGCTGGCCCGGACCGACGTGATCAACGCCGGCAGCACGCTGACCGACCGGCAGGACGCCACCTTCACGGTGCGGGCCGGCCTGGCCGACAGCACCTGCTCCACCTTCGAATCGGTCAACTTCCCGGGCCGCTATCTGCGGCACGCCGGCTACCGGCTGCAGATCGCCACCAACGACGGCACGACCGTCTTCGCCCAGGACGCGACCTTCTGCGCCCAGCCGGGCCGCAGCGGCGGCGCCGGCACCGTGTCCCTGGAGTCGATCAACTACCCGGGCTACTACTGGCGGCACTACGCGGAGGTCGTGTACATCGCCACCGACGGCGGCGGCAACGCCTGGGACAACCCGGGCAGCTACGCCGCCGACGCCACCTGGAACAACGCCGCCCCGCTCGGGTAGCGGCTCCTACCCGGCCCGGCCCGGTCGCGCCGGGGACCTGAGACAATAGGACCATGGAAAAGCCGACCTTCGTGTACGACGGTGACTGCTCGTTCTGCACCACGTGCGCGCAGTTCATCGAGCGCCGCATCCCCTCGCACGCGACGGTGATCCCGTGGCAGTTCGCGGATCTGGGCCGGCTCGGCCTGACCCTCGAAGAGGTCGAGGAGGCGGTGCAGTGGGTCGGCCCCGACGGCACGATCGCCTCGGGCCCGGACGCGATCGCGCTGCTGCTGCGCGACGCGGGCCGGCTGTGGGAGGTGCCGGGGCGGGCGCTGCAGCTCAAGCCGGTCGGAGTGCTGGCCTGGCCGGCGTACCGCTGGGTGGCGGGCCACCGCCATCTCCTGCCCGGCGGCACCGCGGCCTGCTCTTTGCCCCAGGCCCAGCGCGAAAAGCTCTACGGCACCCCGGCGACCGACTGAGCCGGTCAGCGGAGGGTGGCGATGAGGCGTCGCAGGGAGGCCTCGGCGGGCGGTCCCCAGGTGGGTTTGCCGCCGGGGCCGCCGTCGTCGCCGACGAAAATGCAGCCGAGGGCGCGCCACACCGCCCAGCCACGAGCGCGTCGCAGGGTCGCGGCGTCCGGGGCCGGCTGGTAGGCCGCGTAGAAGCGGTCGATGGCGCCGTCCGGCAGCAGGATCCACGCGGCGGCGAGGTCACATGCCGGGTCACCGGCGCAGAGGGCACCGAAGTCGACCACGCCGCAGAGGGAGCCGTCGGCGGTGAGGACGTTGGCCGGATGCAGGTCGGCATGGATCCACAGTCCCGGGCCGGTCCATTCCGGCGCGGTGACCGCGTCGTGCCAGACGGCGGTGACGGCGGCCAGGTCAGAGATCAGCCCTCGCTCGGCAGCGGAGGCAAGCCCCCTGGTGACTCCCTCGGCCACGTCGGCCAGCGGGCCGCCGCGGTCCCAGCCGGCGGGCGCGCCCACGGGGGCGGGTTCGTGAAGGGCCGTCAGGAAAGCGGCCAGGGAGTCGGCCGTGTCCGCGGCGCGCGTGACCGGAGCACGGTCGGCGGATGTGCCCGGCACCCAGGTCGTGATGAGCCAGGGCCGAGGGAACCGTTCCGAGGGTTCGCCGATGCGCTGTGGGACGGGCACCGGCAGCGGAAGGCGGGCGGCCAGCTTGGGCACCCAGGTGTGCTCCTTGCGCAGCAGCTCGTCCGACTCCCCGGTTGCCCAGGGCAGCCGAACGGCGAGGTCGTCGCCGAGGCGCCACAGCTGATTGGCCCAGCCACGCGCACCCAGCCGCACCGGGTGATCGGCGAGGTCGGGATGCTGGTCACGCACCAGATCCCGGACCAGTTCCGCGGTGATCTCAACGTCAGCGTCGGGCATGCTGACGAACTCTAGCTAGATGGGGCGAGCGCAGTATGCGAGGGAAGACAGTCCGGCTTGGTCCAGCAGTGTGTCTGTGCTGACGAGGATGTCATTCTTTCGCGGGCAGCTTTGCCCTTTGAGCGTTTGTTTGACGATCTTGTAGGTGGCCCCGCCGCCGTCGCAGGCGACCTCGCGATAGGTGCCCGTTCCTGACAGGCAGTCGCCCACGCGGATTTCCATCCCGCCGCCGCCGGGGTCACCGGGATGTGGACCCTTGAGGTAGCGGACGCAGACGTAGCGGGGGGCGGTGGCGTAGCGAAGGATGTCGCTCGATCCGGCTCGGTCCGCTTCGTTCCCTGTCCGCGCGGCGATGCCCAACACGCCGTCGGCGTCGGCCGGGCAGTAGGGGGAGCCGTACAAGCTGAGGCTGGTCTTGCTGCGATAGCGGACCTTGCCGAGGGCCGCCGGGTCGTCGCACGCCATCTCCTGGACCTGGCCCGGCTCAAGGGCGAAGGTCGCGGGGCCATAACAGTCCCCCATTGCCAAGAACACGTCATCATTGTCCTTGTAGGGCGACGGCGATGGGGACGGGGACGGGCTGAGCGAGGCAGGCGCGGCAGACGACGCCACATCGACGATCGGGGATGCGGAAGCCTCCTTGCTGTCAGCCCCACCGCTGTCCGCACCGGAACAGCCGGCCAGGGCAAGGCCCGCCACCAGGACGCAGACGGCAACGGTGGAAAGGACTGCACCACGACCGCCTGTTCGTTCCAGCCTCATCGATCCCTCGCCTCCCCCGGACGAGCGCTTCGTGGCGCCCGATGCAGCAAGGATGGAGGAACCCAGATCCCTCACACAAGCTCACGGCGACCAGATCGAGCCGCTAGGCAAGGTTCACATCCGGGGCCCCGCTCGCCAACGAACATCGACGCTCTTGGCTATCCGAGGCTGCCTACTCGCTATCCGGCCAGGCCGATCTTGATCGCCAGATCGTTGGCGTCCCGGCGCAGCGTGCTCGGGCCGTTGAGCAGCTCCACCACCATCTGCCGCGGCGCCGTGCGCTGCAACAGCACGGTGTCGAACAGCTGGCCTGCTGACCGGCTGTCAGTTCAGGCGGGCGGTGCCCAGCACGTGTCCGTCGTTGTCAGCCACCGCGACCGCGCTGACGTTGCGGAGCTGGATCGAGCTGGCGCCGGTGACCTTGGCGTTTCCGCTGGGCGTCGGTCCCCAGATCGCCGCCTGTTCCACCGTCCCGTCGGCGTTCCGGACCCGGCAGACGAACGGCCCTCGGCCCCGCAGCTTCGACACGGTCAGGTCGATCGAGACGCCCCAGGTCTTGCCGGTCAGCACGGCCTGCCCGGCCAGCCCGCTGCCGTCCTCCGCCTCGAAGACCGCGGTGACCGCGGGTTGGCTCGGCGCGGCAGCGGGCGGCGTCACCGCCGGCGGGTCCTCGTCCCGGGCGATGACGACGCCGACTCCGGCCGCGACGACCAGCACGGCCGCGGCCACCGCGGCCAGCCGCCGGCCCAGGCCGCGCCGGTTTTCCCGGGCCTGCTCGGCCCGCATCCGGGCGAGCAGGCTCTCGATCCGCGCGGGGCTCGGTCGGCTGCCGGCGGCGACGGGTTGCTCCCGCTCCAGGGATTGGAGCAGATCCGGTACGGGCGCCAGCCGGTCCAGCTCGGCTCGGCATTCGTCGCAGCCCAGCAGGTGCTCGTCCAGCCGGTCGGTGTCGGCGTCGTCGAGCCCGCCCAGCAGGTAGCCGCCGAGCAGCCGGCGCAGCTCTTCGTGCTCGGCGCTCATCGCAGCACCCCCATCTCCTCGAACGCCTGCCGCAGGGCCCGCACCGCGTAGTAGGCACGTGACTTGATCGTGCCCTCGGGCACCGACAGCTGCTGCGCGGCGTCCGCCACGCTCTGCCCCTCGTAGTACATGGCCTGCACCACCGCGCGGTGGTCGGCGGAGAGCCGTTCCAGCGCCTCCGCGACCAGCCAGCCCTCGACGAGCTGATCGACGTTGTCGGCCGACGGCACCGCCGCGACGGCACCCTCGTCCGCGACCAGGTGCGGGCGGCGCTGCTCGGCCCGCCACGCGTTGGTGACCACGTTGCGGGCGATGGTGAGCAGGTAGGAACGGGTGCGGCCGGGCTCCGGGTCGAGGTGGTCGATGTGCCGCCACGCGCGCAGCAGCGTCTCCTGCACCAGGTCCTCGGCCTTGTGCCGGTCGCGGACGTACCGCGAGATGAAGCTGAGCAGCACCGCGTAGTGCTCGGTGTAGAGCGCGGTCATCAGCTCCTCGTCGGGATTCACCCGTCGCCTCATCCGCAGCTCCCTCGTCGGCCCACCCCCACGTTGTACCCCGGGTTCTGGCGGCCGGTTCGATCAGGGCGAACAAAAGACGCCCGAGTCCTCCCTGAGGGAGGGCCGGGCGCCTTCGACGGTACGGGTGGTCAGCAGGGCACTCCGGTGCCGCCGTACCGGAACGTCGTCGTCGTCGGCACGATTTCGTCCGCCATCTTCATCGTGTAGTACGGAACCTTCGCCATCTCCTTCAGGCTGACCACCGGTCCGTTGGTCATGGAGATGCTGCCGATCCGGGCAGCGGCGAGGTCGGCGGCCAGCTTGCCGTTACCCATCTCGGAGCAGGGCAGCACCGCGTCGGGGGACACGACCTCACCGAACCACTGGACGGCGCCGGCCTTGGTGTACTTGCCGCCCCAGAGGCTGTCGGGGAAGTGGCCGATCCACTCCGAGTCGTAGGCGATCCACCAGACCCCGCCGGAATGCTGGATGCCGAAGCGCTTCTGCGCGCCGGCCGGCAGGGTGTCGCCCGGTTTGACCGTCTTGCTGTACTGGACGAAGCCGCAGGCGTTGTAGCACTGCGGCTTCCCTTCCCTCCAGTGGAAGACGAACAGGTGTGGATCGGTGTCGCCGTTGACCGAGGGGTCCACGTTCCAGCCGACCTCGACGGTCTGCTTACTTTCTTCGTCTGCTGACCGCACGGCGATTTCCGCCAGGGTGTGGTAGTCACCGCCGAGCAGTTTGGACTGCTCGATGGTCAGGTTCGCCCAACTGCCGTCGGTCTCGCCTACTTGCTCGTAGCCGGCGTGGTAGAAGTCGGGCCTGCCATCGGGCGCAGGCGCAGCCGCGGCCTTGGCCACGGCGGGTGGAGCAGGCGGAACGGCTGGGGTAAGCCCCGAATCAACCCCGTCGAGGCCCTTCGGCCCGTACTTCGGCTTGGGGATCATCGACCCGCTCGTGTCGGCGGGCGCGGCGGCGGCGCCGGCGGCCGCGACGGCCTTGCTGTTCGCCCCGGCCTTCGCGCGCTTGAGCTTCTTCGGCTTCTCACCCCAGGGCAGCAGCCTCGGCGGTACGGGGACGGGCTCGGCGGCGGCGGACACCGGCGCCGTGACGACCGCGGGAGTTTCGACTCCGGGCGTCTCGGCGGCGTCGGCGTTGAGGGTCCAGACAACCCCCATGGAGCCGACTACGGCTACGGCTAGGCCGGCGGCGAGCAAACCACGGCGTGAGTTCGACACGTGTCCGTCCTCGTTCTTCGGGGGGCTCGGCGGGGTAGGCGGCAACGCCTCCGGCACCGGCTCTCAGCGGCGGTGCTGACCATATAACGTTCTGAATACCGTCAGCCCTCGTCGAACGGCTTTCCGCCTGAACGGCTGAGTCCGCGCACCGATCCGGTGACGCATCGGCCATTGTCATCGACGGTGCGTGTTCATCTCGTCGCTGAGCGGCATATTTTCGCGTGCTGTTCAGAAAGAGGCAAACCACCATGAGGCTCTTTCGGGTCTAGCGTAAGCGACATGGGCGACATCCGAGTTCTGGCAGTGACGCAGGACGGTGTCGAAATACACCCTGTGTCCGAGGTCGAGGCTTTGTTGCGTGATCCCGGCACCCTGCTCTGGGTGGACATTCCAGAGTGCAGCGCGGAAGCGGTCGCCCTGCTGACCGACGTCCTGGAGTGCCATCCGCTCGCCGTCCGCGACTGCCTGCAGCGCAACCGGGTGCCCCGGGTGCGGATCTACGACCATCAACAGCTGCTCATCCTGCACGGCCCGGAGCGCGGACCGTCCGGCCACGTGCACTACATCGAGCTCGACCAGATCATCGGCGACCAGTACGTGGTCACCGTGCACGGTCCACTCAACCCGGCCGTCGACCCGCAGGTCGCCCTGCGCGAGACCGAGGCGGTACGGCGGCGGCTGGAGTCCGGGCGGCTGCGGCCGGGCACACCGTACGAGCTCTCGTACGCGATCTCCAGCGCCCTGGCGCACACGCTGGAGTCGTTCATCGAGGAGCTCACCCGCGAGGTCTGGCTGCTGGAGCAGCGGGTGACCGGCGGCCACATGGGCAATCCGGAGGAGTTCCTGGAGGAATTGTTCCAGGCCCGGCACGGGCTGCTCGCCGTGCGCACGATGGGCGGCCTCGGCGCCGAGGTGTACGGCCGCATCGCCGCCCTGGAGAAGCGGGTCGCCCCGCACGACCTCCCGCTGGTCGCGGACATAGTCGATCAATTGACCCGGATTCGCGCCCTGGCCGACGGCGAACGCGAATACCTGCAGGGCGTGATCGAGTTCTATCGGGCCCGGGCGGAGACGAAAATGACCATTGCCGCGGAACGGCTCGCGGTGATCGCCGTCGTCACGTTACCGATCACCGCACTTTCCTCCATTTACGGCATGAACATCATCGTCAATGAACACACCCAATTGCCCCAGTTGCTAGCGGTACTGACGGTCATGGTGATCATGTCCGCTTCGTTGCTTACCTGGGCCAAGCGGCGCGGCTGGTGGTGATCCCCTGCGGGCCGCGGCCAGCTCGGTGAACAGCCGCACCCAGTCGTTCCGCACGGTGCCGATCGAATACCGGCTGTCGGCGCGGGCGGCGGCGCCCATGGCGCGGCGCTCGGCCGGGTTCTCGATCAGCCGCAACATGCCGTCGGCCAGGGCAGCGACATCCTCCGGCGGCACCAGCAACCCGGTACGGCCGTGGTCGATGATCTCGCGTGGACCCGTCGGGCAGTCGAATGCGACGGCCGGCACCCCGGCGGCGGACGATTCCAGCAGCACCATCGGCAGTCCCTCGAACCGCGAACTGAGCACGTAGCCCGACGCGGCCTCGAGCTCCTTGTTCAGTTGGCGGGTGGGCCCCGACAGCCGGACCTGGTCGGTGAGGTCGAGTTCCTCGATCTGCGCCGCCAGTTTGTCGCGGAGCTTGCCCCAGCCGAAGATCCGCAGCTGCCAGTCCGGGTGCCGGGCGGCGACCGTGGCGAACGCCTCGATCAGCAGGTCGAACCCCTTCTGCCGGGCCAGCCGGCCGGCGGCGACCAGCACCTTGTTCTCGAGCTTCGCCGGCGGCAACGGCCAGGGCGGGGTGCCGTTGGGCACCCGCACGACCCGCACGTCGCTCTCGCCCAGCGCGGCCCGGTAGGTGACCCGGTCGTGCTCGGTCAGCACCGCGAGGGCATCCAGCCGCGGGTATGCCCGCAGGAGCACCGCCCGCAACTTCGGCTTGTGGCTTTCCAGGTTCATGTGTTCCTGCGCGACCCGAATGAGCCGGCGCGGCGCGAACCAGGCCGACAGCAGGTTCAGCGCAGGTCGCGTGGTGACCAGCACACCGTCCGGTATGGACCGGAGGTACCGGACGATGGTGAGGTCGACCTGCGGATCCCAGCGCCGGTAACGGACATCGTGCCGATGCGGCAGCATGTTGCGGAAACGCCGGGTCTTGTTGGCCAGCCGGCTGTTCTTCCCCGCCGGGTCGGTGCGGTAGGAGCCGGTCTCCTTCAGCTGAGTCAGGGTCACCAGGCGCACCCGCGGGTCGATCGCGAAGACCGTCTCTCTGGACGTGCGATAGACACTGGCGATCTCAACGTCGTGTTCGTCGCACAGCGCATTGGCCTGATTGATTACGGTTCGGATCGTTCCCCCGCCACCGTAAGCGTTGTGCAACAGGTACTGGATTCTCACGTCGGCAACGTAGCAACGGCTACAAAACGGTCTCGGCCATCCGCGAGGCGCACTGCGCCGAACCACAGCCATGAATGTTGAACAGGATCTGGTCGGCGGCCGGTACCGGCTCCTGGAGATCATCGGCGCCGGCGGCATGGGCCGCGTCTGGCTCGCCGACGACGAACTGCTGCGCCGCCGGGTCGCCGTCAAGGAGATCGGTACGCCGGCCGGCGTCGGCTCGGCCCGGCTGCTCGACGCGCAGCTCACCACCATCCGCGAGGCCCGGGCGGCGGCCCGGCTGGACCACCCCGGCGTGGTCGGCATCTACGACGTGGTGCGGAGCCCCGACCGCTCGTGGATCATCATGGAATACGTCGAATCCCGCTCGCTGGACGCCGTCGTGCGCGAGGACGGCCCGCTGTCACACCGCGAAGCCGCCCGGATCGGCCTCGGCGTGCTGGCCGCCCTCCGGGCCGCGCACCGGGCCGGGGTGCTGCACCGCGACGTGAAGCCACACAACGTGCTGCTCGCCACGGACGGCCGGGTGGTGCTCACCGACTTCGGCCTGGCCAAAATCAAAGGTACGGAACACGGCTCGGAGCCCCTGATGGCCTCGCCCTACTTCGTCGCGCCCGAGCGCCTCGGCGGCGACGACGCCGGCGAGGCCGCCGACCTGTGGTCACTGGGAGCCACGCTCTACGCCGCGGTCGAGGGCCAGGCGCCGTTCCAGCGGCCGACCATCATCGGCTCGCTGACCGTGATGATGACCGAGCCGCCCGATCCCGCCCGGTTCCCCGGCCCCCTCACGCCGATCATCGACGGGCTGCTGATCAAGGACCCGGCTCACCGGATGACCGCCGAGGACGCGCAGTCCCGGCTGCGATGGGTGGCAGACCACGCGGTCGGCATCTTCCCGATGCGAGCCGGGCGGCGACGCACTCCGACGCCGGCCGGTTCACCCGCACCGCACACATCGGCGCCAGGAACGTTCACCCCGGGAAGATCCACAGTGGGCACGGCGACGCCGAGCACGCTCGCACCAGCAAGACCCACGCCAGCACCCGCCGCGCCAGAAGTGCCCATGCCGGGCCCGGCCGCGCCGGGTACGGCCGTGTCACGCACGTCGGCTTTGAGCATGTCCATGATCCTCGGCCGGCTGGACGACGCCGGGCCCGTCCGCAGAGGCATCGCCCGCGGCACGAAGATCGCCCTCATCGCCGCGGCCATCCTGCTGGCCGGCTCCACCGGCACCGCCCTGGCCGTCAATCACCGGACCGGCGCCACCCCCGCAGCCCTCGCCCCGACGACGGTCGCGAGCGCCGGGCCGGTCGCCGCCTGTGCCGCGGGCGGCCAGGCTGTCACCGGAAAGACCGAGAGCCGGGGGTACGCGGTCCCCGCCGGCTGGCTGTGGCACTCCGACCCCACCGGTTTCGACGTCGCGGTCCCCCAGGGCTGGGCCCGGTCGCAGGATGGCACCGCCGCGTGTTTCCGCGACCCGGGAGGCAGCCGCTCGTTCCGGGTGGACGCCTCGGCCCGGCTGGCCGGCTCCGCGCTTCCCTACTGGCGGGGTCAGGAGCAGAACGCCCTGACCGCCGGGAAGCTGCCGGGCTACCAGCGGGTGACGGTGGGTGCACTGCCCGGCAAGCAGGACGGCGCGGTCTGGGAGTTCACCTGGCAGCCCGAGGGCGAACCGGCCCGCCGGCACGAGCGCCGGCTCCTGTTTCCGATCGGCGACGAGCGCGCGTACCTGGTGGAGTGGACGACCCCCGAACAGGATTGGACCGGCACCGAGCCGTACTTGCAGCTGGTCCTCGCCAGCCTCTCCTGATCATCGTTCCCGCATGGTGGTACAGGTTTGATTTCGGCCCTGGCGGCCGACGACGATGGTTCGATGCAGCGGCAGGGCATCCCCCTCACGGCCCGCCGGGTGATCGACCTGGCGCGCTGCGCCAGCGCGCGCTGTCCGCGCTGACCAGCACGTTCCGCGCCCCATCGGGTGCCACCCCGGCCTGAGTGCCGATTTTCAGGTTTCTTTCCGCGCGTCGCCCACTCCCGGCCGTACTGTGGCGGTAAACCTATAGAACTGATAGGCAATATATGCAAAGCGAGGAGCTCCCGTGACCGTCGTCGACATCCGCCTCGACCATCTCGCCACCGCCACCCGGTACGCCGCCGACCCGAACTCCTGGCCCGTCGCGCCCCGTTTCAACGCGGTCGACCGGTGGTACCACCGGTTGGCCCAGGAGCCGGACCATGAAGTGTGGCTGCTGACCTGGCTGCCCGGGCAGGGCACCGACCTGCACGACCACGGCGGCTCGGCCGGCGCGTTCTACGTCTACTCCGGCGCCCTCACCGAGGACACGGTCGCCACCGGCCCGGACGGCGCGCCCCGGATCACCGCCCGCGAGCTGGGCGAGGGCGCCGGCCGCCGGTTCGGCACCCGGCACATCCACCGGATCACCAACCGCTCCAACCGGCCCGCGATCAGCATCCACGCGTACGGCCCGGCGCTGACCACCATGACCCGCTACCGGATCGGCGCCGCGGGCCTGGCCGTCGTCACCGTCCAGCGGGCGGGAGCGCAGTGGTGAGCGCCACGCCGTCCCTCACCACCGCGCCGCCCGAGGGCGCCCGGAGCATCGACGAGTTACTGGCGGGCGCCCGGGCCCGGCTCTCCCGGCTCGGCCCGCACGAGACCTACCGCGCCGTCGGCCGCGGCGCCGTACTGGTGGACATCCGCCCGGCCGCGCAGCGCGCCGAGCACGGCGAGATCCCCGGCGCGATCGTCATCGAGCGCAACGTGCTGGAGTGGCGGCTCGACCCCCGCAGCGAAGCCCGGCTGTCCTTCGCCCGGTACGACCTCGAGGTGATCGTGACCTGCCAGGAGGGCTACACCAGCAGCCTGGCCGCGGCGGCCCTGCAGGATCTCGGCCTGCTGCGGGCGACGGATCTCGACGGCGGCTTCAAAGCCTGGCAGGCGGCCGGCCTGCCGACGCTCCACTAATCAGACGACCTTTGTGGCCGCGGCGGCCGCCGAGCCGGTCTCCTCGTCGTCGACCCCGGGTACCACCACAGCGAGCCGGAGTGGCCCCCACGGCCACCCCGGCTCGCCCTCAATTCAGACCGCGACGCTCACGTACCGCTTGCCCGTCTCCGTCACGACCCGGACCGAGGCGACATCGGCCGGCGCGACCAGCGCGCTGCCGTCCAGGGTCGTGCCCTCGCCCGCGCCCTTCTCCGAGACGACCCAGCTGCCCGCGAGCACTACCGTGCCGTTCTTGGCGACCACCTCGAGCAGGCACCGCTCGCCCTCCGGGATCTCGGCGACGGCTGCCTTGATCCGCACCCAGCCCGGCGCCGGGGCCACCGCGACGGTGATCCGCGCGCCGGTGCTGGCGTCGACCGCGGTGGCGGTCTTCGTGCCGGGGATGGTCGTCGGCTCCACCACCGAAGTGGGCAGCGCCCGCGGCGGCTCCGGCACCGCCGTGCCGCGGCCTACCACCACCCCGGACGCGATGGCGGCGGCGACGACCACGGCCGCGGCGGCACTCACCAGCGCGGTGCGCCGATGCCGCCTCCCGGCAGACTCGTCCCGGATCTGCCGCAGCGTGCGCTGCAGCAACAGGTCTCCGCCCTCGGGCGGCCCGTCCAACAGCATCGCCTCGGGCACAGCCTCGAGCGCCATCGTCCACTCCTGGAGTGATTCCACCTCGCCCCGGCATTCGGCGCAGCCGGCGAGATGCTCCTCGACCAGGCGTACCTGCTCCGCGTCCAGCGACTTCGTCAGATAGCCGGCGAGGTCCACGTGATTCGTATTCATGAGGCAGACCGTTCCGTTCCGGCTGCGCTCAGCGACCGGAGCTCGCGTAATGCCCGTAGGGCGTAGAAAGAGCGCGACTTGACCGTCCCGGGCGGGATGCCCAACGCCTTGGCCGCCTCCGCGACCGTGCTGCCCAGCAGGTAGACCTGCTCCAGCACCTCGCGGTGCTCGGTGGAGAGCCGGCTGAGCGCGTCCACCACCACGACCGAGTTGACCACCTGCTCCGCATGGTCGTCCGAGACCGCGACCTCGACCGGCGACTCGCGCACCTCGGGTGCGCGGGCGTTGCGGGCCCGGATCTGGTCGGTGACGATGTTGCGGACCACGGTGAGTAGCCAGCCGCGGACCGAGCCCTTGCCGTTGACCAGGCTGTCCGGATGTCGCCAGGCCCGTACCAGCGCCTCCTGGACCACGTCCTCGGCGGCGACCCGGTCCCGGGTCAGCTGTGTCGCATAAGCGAGCATCGCCGCCCCGTGTTCCGAGAACAGGGATCTGACCAATGCTTCATCGGCCACCTCCCGGCGACGTTGGAGCCTCAACCCCGGCATCTATATCCCCCCGGATACGGCGATTTACCACGCCGAGGCTGACCGGACGGAGCGCTTGTCCGGCCACCCTCGACCCCCGTTTCGTTGGTCTGACTCCCCTCACACGTACCACGTGCACGCATCGGTTCAGAGCAATTTTCGGCTGAACCGGATCCGGCCCGGTGCCGTGTGGATGGCGTACGGCTCACCCACAGGGGGAATCATGAAGCGCAGCCACATCGTCGTAGCCGGTCTCGCCCTGACCAGCGCGCTCAGCCTCGCCGCCTGTGCGCGGCCGGGCACCAACCCCACGCAGGTCAGATACGTCGCCGCGGAGGGGGAGACGCCCGCCGCGCCGACGGTGCCGCCCGAACCGACCACGCCGCCGGAGCAGCCCGAACTGGCCGGCGAGGAGACCCCGGACGCGCAGTCCGAGCCCATTCCCGAGCCCACCGTCGCGAAGACCCAGAAGTGGGTCAAGATCTTCAGCGGCGCCTCCGACGAGGACATCACCCCGCCGAAGAGCATCCGGTCGGGCAGCAAGACCGTCGAGCTCAACACCGCCGAGAACGCCGTCATCGGCACCTACGTCACCGACGGCGCCGGCCGCACGCTCTACCGCTTCGACGAGGACTCGGCCAAGCCGCCGAAGGCGACCTGCAACGGCGACTGCGCCAAGGCCTGGCCGCCGCTGTTGATCAAGTCGCCCGGCAAGATCTTCCCGAAGGGCATCGACCCCAAGATCCTCGGGTACGTCGAGCGCGCCGACGGCACCTGCCAGGTCACCATCAACGGCTGGCCGGTGTACTACTTCGCCAAGGACGCCAAGCCGGGCGACATCCTGGGCCAGGGCGTCAAGGGCACCTGGTTCGCGGTCGACCCGAAGGGCGGCAAGACCGGCAAGCTGCCCGAATCCGCCGGCGGCACGGGTGGCACCGACAACTCCGGCGGCGACGCCGGTGACGACGCTCCCGTCGACCCCGGCTACTGACAGTCCCGGCCGGCGTTCAGGCACCGTACGACCTCGCGCATCAGGGCATTCGGCATCAGATTGACGAACAACGCGTGATCGGTGAGCGGGCTGTGCCGCTGCGCGTCGAACGAGTCGATCCGGTACCGGGTGCCCGGCGCGATGTCGTAGGCGGCCACGATCCGCAGCCGGGGAACCGCGAAGGTCGAGATCGGACAGCCACCGCCGGGTGCGGGAAAGACGAGATGCCGGCGATGGTCGTCACTGTCGACCCGCCGGCCGTCCCAGCAACTGGGGAAGTCGAAGACCCGGAGCACCTGCTCACCGCGGGGACAGACCACGTACCGCAGGGCCCGGCGCTCCGGACTGCCGGAACAACTCCAGACCGCGGCGGCCCGAGCACCGCCGTTCGTCACGGCGTACGCGTCCCCGGCCGCACCCCGCAGCAACCGCGGCATCTCCACCACCGGCCCCCGCGCGTTGCCGAGGAAAGCGAAGCTGACCGAGGCCGCCACCTGCACCGCACCGCCGTGCGGACCGTCATCGGGGCCGACCGTCCGCAGCACCGGCCAGTAATAGGTCGACTCGTCCCCGTTGGCGCAGGTGGTGCCGCCCCCGACGAGGCTCGGCACGGTGCTGCTGATCTCGACGGAGAGATTCCCGAGATAGTCGTGCAGATGGTGCACGGGGCCGGTCCGGCCCGGGGTCACGACGACGTTGCCGGTGTTGCGGTGGCCGTCGGCGTTGCGCCCACAGTCCCAGGTGTACGAGCCCGGGCCCGCGTCCTCCGAAACGGCGGCGACCTGGTCGATGTCCACATAGTCGGCGCCCAGACCGGGCCGGCGCAGCATGCCGGCGGCGATGGCGACCCCGGCGAGCAGCAGCTCGATCGCCAGGGCCCACGCGGCGGCCCGGCGCCGGCCCCTCGCGGCGTACGCCATAACGTCACCTTACGCACACCAGCGGCGACTCCCAGTGTTGCAAACTGGACAACAGTCGCCTCGGTGATCCACTTCGGGAAGTAGTCGGAACCCAGACCAAGGCGTATCGGTACGGTGGATTTACTCCCGAACAGAACAGCTGATACTGGGCAGATGGCGGACTGGATCTCGGGCGACCGGCGGCTGCCGGTCCCGGTCACCGCGTACGGACCGCTGCACCTGCTGGCCATCCACGTGCACAGGATGGCGAACGACGGACAGGCCTACGAGGCGGTCACGGCCGCCGACGCGTACCTGATGATCGCCCGCACGGTCCGCGACGACAAGACGGCCCGGCTCCTCATCCAGGGAAAGATGTACGCCCTGCTCACGATGGGCCGGCTCGTCGAGGGCACGGCGCTGGGCGAGGAGCTGCTGCGCACCGCCGGTTCCCTGCTCAGCGAGGCCAAGACCCGCTGCGACCTGGCCCAGCTGTACCTGCTGCGCGGCCACTACGTCGACTGCATGCAAAACCTGGCCCGGGCCGGCGTCCTGCTGAACGTGGGCCCGCCCGGCACCGACCGGCACCGCTCGGCCATGTGCTCGTTCGCCGAGGCCGCCACCGCCGCGGAGATGTACGAGACGGCGGCCGCCGCCTACGACCGGCTTTGCGCCTCCGACGCCCCGAACCGCTCGACGTCGTTCGACCTGGTGCACGCGGTGACCCTGCTCTACTGGGGGATGCGGCTGGCCCACGTGGGCCGGGCCGAGGAGGCGCGCAGCCGGCTGCGCCGCAGCGCCGAGATAACCCGGCACCGCCTGGACACCCGGCCGGACATGCACACGACGGCCGTGCACGCCCTGGCCCTGGCGAAACTCGGCGAGACGACGGTCGCCGAAAAGCTCGCCCGCGAGGCGATCATGCCGCTGCGCAGCGGCCGGACCTACCAGTACGCCCGGATGGCGCACCTGGCGCTGGGGATCAGCCTGCGCGCCCACGGGTTCCCGCACGAGGCCCGCCGCGAGTTCATCGCGGCCCGCGAACTGAGCGAACACGGCTCCCGCCCCGACGAGCGACCGATCATCCGCTTCGAACTGGCCCTGACCGCGCTGGAGCTCGACGGCGGCCAGTCGAGCCGCGACCTGTTCGAAACAATCGAGGGGCAGATGCGCGAGCTGTGGCGGCTCCGGCTGCAGCGGCTGGCGATGCTGCGCCAGGCGGGCCAGCGCGAGCAGGCCGAGGCGGCCAGGGCCCGCGCGGAACGCGAGGTCCTCCTCGACCCGCTGACCGGGCTCGGCAACAGGCGCAGGTTCGACCTGCTGATCGAGGAGGTGGATCGGGCGGCGGGCAGCCGCCCGCTGACCGTGCTCCTCATCGACCTGGACCACTTCAAGGCAGTGAACGACGCATACTCGCACAGCGCGGGCGACCGCGCCCTGCGCGAGGTGGCGACGATCCTGCGGGCCCACTGCCGCACCGGCGACGAAGCAGTCCGGTACGCGGGCGACGAGTTCGTGGTCTTCCTCCAGGGCGACGGCACGGCGGGCCGCGAGGTGGCAGAACGCATCCGCACCGCGGTAGCAGCCGCGACGATCCTCCCGGAGGCGCGCCTGACGGTAAGCGTGGGCGTGGCGACCTGGTCCCCGGGCATGACCGGCGAGGCGCTGTTCCGCGCCGCCGACGACCGCCTGTACGCGGCCAAATGGAGCGGCCGCAACACCACCGCCGCCTGACCGGCGCGGAATCTTGCCGGGTTCGAGGCAGTGTCAAGCTTTCTTCGTGGAACAGCAGACACCGCAGGTTCGGATCGTGCACCTCACCGTTCCCACTTTCGCCGCGCTTGCCGCAGGCGACCTTGCCGCCGCGGAGGCCGCCAGTCCGGTTCCGCTCTCCGGCTACCTGGCCGGGCCGGATAACAGTGGCGTTTGGGAGCGCCGCCGGGCCCAGGTCGAGCAGGATCCCGCCGACGCCGACTGGGTCACCGGGATCATCTGGGACGAAGAGCAGCGGGTTTCCGTGGGCCGGGCCGGTTTCCACGCCAAGCCGGACGCCGCCGGCCTCGTCGAGATCGGCTACGCCGTCGATCCCGCCTACCGGCGCCGAGGTTATGCCCGCGCCGCGTTCGAGGCGCTACTGGCCCGAGCCGCGGCCGACCCCCTGGTGCGCACGGTACGGGTGACGATCAGCCCGGACAACGCCGCTTCCTACGGCCTGGTCGCCCAGTACGGCTTCACCAAGGTCGGCGAGCAATGGGACGACGAGGACGGCCTGGAGATCATCTACGAGACCGACGCCTAACATTTCGCCATGGCCACCCAGCACCGACCCGCCACCAATCACCGCACAGCGACCACCCATGCCACTACTCAGCGCCACGGCAGCCGAAGGGGTCCGGGGCACCTGACCGGAAACAGCGTGGTTGACGGGCGGGTGGAGCCGGGTTGTTGAGGCTTTCGGGTTATGCGGCGGTTGGGCTGAGGGTGACGGTGTGGCCGAGGGCCTCGACTCGTCTGACGTACCTTTGCTCTGCTTCCCCATCGGAAACACCGGGAAGGTCATTCAAAACCTGGTGCGGCGGTTCTGAAGATCTCCAGGGCGCTGACGGTGCGTAACACGTCGGGGAAGTCGGTCATGATCCGGTGGTAGCCGGTCTTGAGGATCTTCCAGTTCTTCAAGTGACTGATCACGCGTTCAACGGCGGCGCGGAGTCGGTTGACGCTGTAGGCCTTCTGCTTGGTGGTCAACTCTCCGCCGGGAGGCTTCTTGGGTGGGGCGATCGGGCCGGTGCCCTGGTAGCAGCCGTCGCCGATCATGCCTGGTCCGCCGGGAGTGAGGTGATCTGCCCAGCGTTGCGCGATGCCGGAGATGAAGAACGCCGCCACGTCGTAGCGAGCGCCGTCGACGGGCTCGCCCACGTCTGCGACCCGGCCGTCGAGATCGGCGACGACCTGGACGTTCTGCCCTGACAGGTGTTTCTCGCCGGAGAACATGCCGTGGTAGTTCTCGCGTTCGCCGACCGGGGCGACGAACCCGTCGACCAGCACACCCTCGCGGCCGGCCTGTCCGAGACCCTGATCGACCTCGGGTCGGGTGAGCCACCGCGGGATTGGCTGGAGAATCTCGCGACAGCGAGTGATCGAGGACCTCGTCGGGCAAGTTGTGCCGGAGCCCGAACAACACCGCGATGACCGCCGCGGGCAGGGGTAACTAACACGTGCGGACGTCCGATCGGCGGCTTCTCCCACTGTTCGCCGACGATCTCGCGGATCCTGCCGATCAGGTCGGCGAGCCGACCAGTCAGGAGTCCTGCCATACTTTCGCAGCGCAGCGGCTGGCCCTCGATCAACTTCCTCACAAAGATGATCTATAGGATCCCACCCGCCGCGCCCACTCCGGACAGTCACCCAAGTCGCGGGCCACCCCTCGAACCTCACCCAACGTGACATCCATGAGTGTCGACGGACTTTGAATGGCCCTCCGGGTGGGATGTCCGGGTTCCGCTTGTCGGTTGATGGCGGGCATCGGCCGCGAGTGTTTCCGATGGGCGGCGTTTCCGATAGGGAAGCAGAGCAAAGTAAGAATCAATGACCCCCTTCGGATCGCCTGGGGCCAGCGCAAATCGGCTGAAAACCACAGAAGTACCCCTACGGGGAGATCGAGGCGGGCCTCGATCTAGCGCCGGGCTATGGCTACGAGATCTCCTCGCGGCCCCGAAGTCGCGGCCCCGAAGTCGCGGCACCGAAGTCGCGGCACCCAGAAGTCGCGGCACCCAGAAGTCGCGGCACCCAGAAGTCGCGACGGCCGGTTAGATGTTGACGCCGTCCGCGGGCAGGCCGGCTGGGATCGCGGCCGCGGCCGTGGCGTCCGTCGACGGGGTCGCCGCCGGCATGCCGAGCGTGTACGCCGTCATCGACAGGCTGCCGTAGGCATACCCGTCGACCAGCACGTCCGCGCCTTCCTTGCTCGTGCCCGCCAGTCCCGCCAGGTAGAGCAGCGGTAGGAAGTGGTCCGGGGTCGGCACCGCGTGCCGGAAGTCGCGGTGAGCGTCCAGGCGAGCCGCGTTGAGCGGGTCGTCCAGCATCGTCTCCTTGGCGTCGGAGTCGAAGCGCTGGGCCCAGTCGTAGCCCGCGTCCGGCATGGCGCGGTTCGCCCCGCCGAGGTTGTGCACCACGTTGCCGCTGCCGAGGATCAGCACGCCGTCCTCGCGCAGCGGGGCCAGCTTGGCGCCCAGTTCCAGGTGGTAGTCGAAGCCCTTGTCCGCGTTGATGGACAACTGGGTGACCGGGATGTCCGCGTCCGGGAACGCGTGCACCAGCACCGACCAGGTGCCGTGGTCGATGCCCCAGGAGTCGATGTCGGCGCCGACCCAGGTCGGCTTGACGATGTCGCTGATCTCCTCGGCCAGCCCGGGCAGGCCCGGCGCCGGGTAGTCGACGTCGAAGAGTTGCTGCGGGAAACCGAAGAAATCATGGATCGTGCGGGGCCGGGGCATCGCGGTGACTGCGGTCGCGTTGATGTACCAGTGCGCGGACACCACCAGGATCGCCCGCGGTCTCGGCACGGCGGCGCCGAAGGACCGCCACGCCTGGGTGTATCGGTTGGTCTCGAGCGCGTTCATGGGGTTGCCGTGGCCGATGAACGCGGCCGGCATCGTGGTCATGGTTGCACTTTAAACCTTCACAACGGATAGACGACCCCCGAACGCCCGCTGTACGGGTGCCGCGTGCCGTCCCGCTCGTGCCCGGTGTCCGGTGCGTCCAGCCACACGATGTACGGCACGCCCTTCTTGAGCCCGCTGATCGTGGCGGTGACCGTGCAGCCGGTGCCGGCGGCCACCTGCTGCCAGGTGTAGTCGGGCTGCCTGCCCCCGATCAGCGGCTGCTTCACCGCGGTGATCCGGTAGGTGGAGTTGTACTGCCGCGGCCAGGTCACGGTCAGCTTGCCGACCCCCGGCACGACCTCGAGCGGGATCAGCAGCGGGCTGACCGTCCAGTCCTCGGCGCAGTCGGGGGCGACCGGCGGGAAGGACACCGGCGGGAGGATCGGCGACCGCGAGCCGGCGACCGACGGCACCGGGCTGGGCGTGGCACTTCCGCTGGCCACGACGAGCCAGCTGTCGCCCGCGATCGGAGTGGCGCTCGCCGCCGCGCCGGGGGTGGCCGCCGGCGAGCCGAGCCCGAGCACGCCGCAGCCGCCGACGGCGATCGGCAGGGCGAGCAGCGGGAGCAGGAGCTTTCGGAGCCGCATGCACCCCGGTTCGGCCCCGATCGGCGTTGGCTTAGCGGTGGACGGAAGCGTACGGAGGGGTCAGACCCGGAAAAGTTGGTGCCCGGCCATCTCCAGCCCGTCCTCGGCGACCGCGACCGGCGTACGCAGGCCCGTCTCGTCCCGCAGCACCAGGCCGTTGCCCTCGGGCCGGTAGGTGCCCCGCGCGACACGCTGCCGGCCTGCCACGCGGCTCTGGTACGACCAGTCCGCCGCCAGTTCCAGCCGTACCGTGTGGTCCGCGCTGAGCCAGAGCCCGACCAGCGGGTCCGGCTCGCCGGGGGCGACCGGCCCGGCCACGGTGAGCCGCTCGGGGGCGACGCCGCCGAGCGCGAGGGCGAGCAGTGATGTCGCGCCGAAGATCGTCGCGTCTACGCGGTGGGTTCGCATCTGGCGCTCCGGGGGCGTCGGGGTGGGCCCCTAACTTCGGCACCACCCCCGGCCCGCTTGAGCGCTTCAGCGCATGATCATGTCCGGGAACGTGTCCGGGATCACCGCCGCCGGTTTCAGGCGGTCGACCCACTCGCCCGCAGCGCGCCCAGGACGGCCGTGCTGAGGTATTCCAGGTAGTCGTCGTCGATCGGGGTGCGCGAGACCGCGAGCCGCCAGTACAGCGGCCCCAGCATCAGGTCGACCGCGAGGTCGGGGTTGGTGTCGGCGGGCAGCTCGCCGCGGGTGACGGCCTGACCGACGATCTTTTCGCCGACGGCCTGCTGATGGGTGCGCAGCGCGCGCTGCAGGGTCTCGGCGATCTTCGGGTTGCGCGCCGCCTCGGCCATCAGGTCGGGGATGATCTGCGACGCGATCCGATGCTGCAGCGCCTTGCTCACGATGAACATGAGCAGTTGCAGATCACCCGCGAAGCTTCCGGTGTCGGGCATAGGCACGCTACGCTCCGCGATTGCGGAGACGATCTCGAGGACCATCTCCAGCTTGTTGCTCCACCGGCGATAGATCGCGGTTTTGCCGACGCCGGCGCGGCGCGCCACCGCCTCGATGGATAGCCGGCCGTAGCCGACCTCGGCCAGCTCGTTCATGACCGCGTTACGGATGGCCGCGGTGATGTCGCCGCGGAGCACCGCCGCTCCGGCGGGTGCACGTTTCGCTGTAACCACGGGTGCACTATACGCCAGGACGCAACGGTTGCGTTCCGGCGCTCGTTCGGCTAATTTCGGCTCTAACGTCGATACGACGCCGTTCCATCGATGCACAATGTTTAGTGTGTTCCCGCGCAAGTCATCAAGGTCCCCCATCCCCAGCGGACCG
>NZ_QHHV01000669.1:0-608 GCF_003947245.1 Actinoplanes sp. ATCC 53533
TGTCGAACCAGCGTCCCTTCGGGTCCACGGGCATGGTCAGCTCACCGCCACCGGATCGAGCGAGAACAACTCACGCAGCTGGTGGGTGTCGAGGTCGGTCACCCAGTCCTCGCCGGTGCCGACCACCGAGGAAGCCAGCGTCTTCTTGCGCTCGATCATCGCGTCGATCTTCTCCTCGAGCGTGCCGGTGCAGATGAATTTGCGAACCTGCACGTTGCGGGACTGTCCGATTCGGAACGCCCGGTCGGTGGCCTGGTCCTCGACCGCCGGATTCCACCAGCGGTCCACGTGGATGACGTGGTTGGCGGCCGTGAGATTCAGGCCCGTGCCGGCTGCCTTGAGCGACAGCAGGAACAGCATCGGCTCGGTGTCGTTCTGGAAACGGTCGACCAACTCGTCCCGCCGGGCCTTCGACAGTCCACCGTGGAGCCAGAGCACCGGCCTGTCCAGATGCGCCGCCAGGTATGGCTGCAGCATCGTCCCGAACTCCGAATACTGCGTGAAGATCAGCGCCTTGTCGCCGTCCTCGATGATCTCCTCGGTCAGCTCCTCGAGCCGGGCCAGCTTGCCCGAGCGGCCGGGCAGCCGGGAGCCGTCCTTGAGCAGGT
>NZ_QHHV01000670.1:0-660 GCF_003947245.1 Actinoplanes sp. ATCC 53533
TCGCGTCTCCGCCGGCCGGCCGGCCGGCTGCGGGATCTGCCGATCTGGTCGAAGCTCGGGCTCATCATGCTCGTGCCGACGCTGGCGACGGTTGTCGTCGGCACCAACGGCTTGATCGACCACATCAACGAAGCCAGTGACGCCGAGCGCGCCCGCACCCTGTCGGTGCTGTCGCAGGCCGCTGGTGGACTGGTCGATCACCTGCAGAACGAACGTGCCTTCGGTGTGATGATCGCGACCACCCAACCCAACACGGCCGACCGGAAGGCGGCAATCGAGGGTTATACCGACGAGAACCCGAAGGTGGACGCGGCGAAGCTGCCGTATTCCCAGCAGAAGGCCGCCCTCGACAACGTCCCGGAGCAGGTCGGCGTCCTGCTGCGGCGCCTCGACCTGAACCTGCTGGAACTGCCGTCGATCCGCAGTCGGACCGCGCGCGTCGCGATCCCCCTCGAGGACATCAGGGGCGCCTACGATCCCCTGATCACCGACCTGCTGAACGTCCGCGACGCGGCCGCGCAGCTGGCCCAGGACACCACCCTGAGCGACCGGCTGCGCGTGGTCGCCGCGGTCGCCCGGGCCAAGGACTTCATCTCCCAGCAGCGTGTCGTCGGCCTCGAGATCATCGGCAAGGGAGACTTCACCCCGAGCCTGCGGAGC
>NZ_QHHV01000671.1:0-590 GCF_003947245.1 Actinoplanes sp. ATCC 53533
CGGAGACGTAGTCATGGGTGTGCAGTTGGCGCCCCAGGAAGTTCTCCTGCCCCGGGTAGTGCGGGCGAACCGGATTGGTCCAGGTGCCAGTGGCGTTGATGATCGCCTGGGTGACCCACTGCCCGTGGCTGGTATCGACCACGAGTTCGCCGTCCGGGTCGCTGTCGGCACGCCGGACGGCGGTGACCGTCACCGGACGCAGGATGGGCAGGTCTGTTAGCCGCTCGAAGGCCGCGAAGTAGTGCGGGACCGCCGTGCGGCTGGGCTCGGCAGGATCGATGGGCGGTTTCGGGAAGCCGGGCAGGTCGAAGATGCCGTTCACAGTCGCCATCCGCAGCGACTGCCACCGGTGGCGCCAGGCTCCTCCCGGCTCGGGTTCGGCATCGACCACCACGAAGGTCCGGGCGGAGTCCGGCATCGTCAACGCGCTGTGGAAGCCGCGTCGCTTGAGGTGATAGGCGGCCGACAGACCGGACTGCCCACCTCCGATGACCACCACGGTCGCCCTTCGAGTCGCCTCCCGGTTCTGCGGCGACAGGCCGTCGTCAGCTGTATTCCGGCCGAGTCCGATCATGCTCAGAGGTGCTCGA
>NZ_QHHV01000672.1:0-597 GCF_003947245.1 Actinoplanes sp. ATCC 53533
CAGCTGCACCAGCGCGTTGATCAGCACSCCTGGTTGTAGGTCCAGGTCACGTCGCCGTTGTTCTTGCAGGTGCCGAGGTTGATCCCGTCGTTGACCAGGTTCGAGCCGTTCAGCATGCCGGTGCCCTGGAACCAGGACCAGCCGGCCTGCGCGCGCTGCCGGTAGACCGTGTCATTGGCGATCCGCTGGGACAGGGCGGCGTTCAGCTGGATGTACAGGCTGTTCGGAATGGCATTCTTGACCGTCTTGTCGGTCCGCCAGTAGACGCCGCCACCGCACCTGCTGTCCCAGTAACTGAACATGTGGTCGGCGTCGGCCCGGGCGGTGTTCAGGTAGCGGCTGTCGCCGGTCACGTCGTACGCGGCCACCCAGGCCAGCCCCCACCAGCCGGTATCGTCGAGGTATTCGTTGCGGAACTGTCCCTGCCGGGCGTTCACGTTCTTGTCGTAAGTAGCCGCGATCGCGTACTGGTAGCTACGCATGCCGCTGCGCCGAATGTTGTCGATGACCGCGGTGAGCGCGTTCGCGCCGGTCCACCAGCCGTTCGTGTCGAAGAGCCCGGTGCCGCGGTCGAAGCGCATCATGAGCGCGGTCGCC
>NZ_QHHV01000673.1:0-579 GCF_003947245.1 Actinoplanes sp. ATCC 53533
GCTGGGCGCGGCGGTGGTGGCCTTCATCCCGAAGACCAAGGGCCAACTGGCCAAGACGATCGCCCTGGGCTGGTCGCTGGCGGTGCTCGCGCTGAGCGTCGTCATGTGGATCGTCTTCGAGGCGGGCGGCGACCGCTTCCAGTTCCGCGAGTCCTACCAGTGGATCCCCACCTGGGACGCGCGCTTCACGTTCGCGGCGGACGGCATCGCCCTGGTGATGCTCATGCTGATCGCGATCCTGGTGCCGGCGGTGATCCTGGCCTCCTGGAACGACGTCGACGAGACCCAGCGGTCGGTGCCGACGTACTTCGCCCTGCTGCTCGCCCTCGAGTGCACGATGATCGGCGTCTTCGCGGCCGCCGACGTGTTCCTGTTCTACGTGTTCTTCGAGGTCATGCTGGTGCCGATGTACTTCATCATCGGCTCGTACGGCGGCGCCCGGCGGCAGTACGCGGCGGTCAAGTTCTTCCTCTACTCGCTGGTCGGCGGCCTGTTCATGCTGGCCGCCGTGATCGGCCTCTGGGTCGTCGGCGGGCACACCTTCGACTGGCAGAAGCTCAGCGACGTCTCGGCGGCGTT
>NZ_QHHV01000674.1:0-656 GCF_003947245.1 Actinoplanes sp. ATCC 53533
GTTCCTCGTGGACTTCGCGGCGCAGTGCATCCTCGCGGCTCGCATCGGTGGATTCGACGCCGCCGCCGGGGAGAACCCAGTAAACCGGAGTGTGCGGGCGCTCCCGGCGAATGAGCAGGACCTTGTCATTCGGGGTGACGAGGACAGCGCGGACGCGGTCTTTCACCGTTGCTCTCCATGTTGGGCCAGGACGGGGTAGTTATCGTCTCAGGGCCATGACGAGCTACGCCGGTGGGTGTGCCGCGCCCACCGGCGACGGCGCGTCCGTCATTCCATCGACCACTCCGGATGCATGGAGCGTGCGCTGGCGGTTGCGGAAGGTGAGTGCCTCGAAGGCGATGTCGCCGCCGAGCGGCGTGGCTGCGGCAAGGTCTCGTCAGCATGCTGAGGTTGTTCTTGCTGGTCAGTAGGACAGAAGAGCGGCGAGCGGAAACCGCCGTGCCGTGTCGGTGAGCGCGCCGGAGAACTCCGACAAACCATTGACACGACGCCGCCTCCACGCTGCTCACGCTCGACTTACGCTCCGTGAACGGCACTGTAGTGAGCAATAAGGCGATCGGGGGTCRAAGCGGGATGTCTCACCCGAGAACGGAAGCGAGTCCGGCTCGGCAGAAGACTGCGTCGCCTCGCCGGGTGGTAGATCGCCGCTGGAGTTG
>NZ_QHHV01000675.1:0-608 GCF_003947245.1 Actinoplanes sp. ATCC 53533
TGAAGGTCTTCAGCGTGTACGGGCCCGAGCCGACCGGCGTCTTGTTCGGGTCGGTGGTGGGGTCCTTGATGGTCTCCCAGATGTGCTTGGGCACGATCGGGGTCTGGCCGAGCCAGGTGTCTTTGTAGACGAACATCGAGCTGGTGAACGTGGCCGTCACCGTGTTGCCGCTGGCGGTGATCTCGCCGTACGGCGTGGCGGCCAGGTTCAGCGCCTCGGTCTTCTTGATGAGGTTGAACGTGTATGCGACGTCGTCGGCGGTGAGCGGCTTGCCGTCGGACCACTTCGCGTTGTCGCGAACCGTGATGGTCGCCTTCTTGAAATCGGGCGTCCACTCGACACCGGTGGCCAGCCACGGGCGGGACGGCTCGGCCGGCTTCACCGGGTTCCACATCATCAGCGGCTCGTAGAGCATCCAGCGGTAGCCCAGCTGGGCGCCGGCCGACGTGGTGAGGAACGGGTTGTGGTTCTCCGTCTGCGGGCCGTTCGGCATACCCACGGTCAGGAACGTGGCACCACCGGCAGCTTTCTTGTTGCCTTCGTTGGGCGAGTCGCCGCAGGCGGCGAGGCCGCCGGAGGCGAGCACGCCGGCGAGAGCGACCGCGAAC
>NZ_QHHV01000676.1:0-712 GCF_003947245.1 Actinoplanes sp. ATCC 53533
CGGCGCAGGTCAGCCAGGCGTCGTTCGCGCTGAACCTCCCGGAGGGAAGATGCGCCAGGGGCCCGGCGATCAAATCGGCGTTGACCTGCTCGATGATGGCGGGTCCGCGGTGCTGCGATTCGGCCTGCACGAGAGTGAACGGCGAATCGGTGAACACCGCGTGATACCGGTAGGTCGGTACGAGTTCTTCCTGACCGGGGATCTGCGTGGGGTCGTCGCGGCGGATCCGGCGCACGATCAGCCGGGCGGTCACCGCGTGGCGGGTGCCGGCGAACGCGGTGTAGACGGTTTCGGCGATCTGCGCGTCGGAGATCCACCGCTGCTGGTCTTCGTCGAAGACGGCCCGCGGATACTTGATGTCGAGCCACTGATCGTCGCTGATGCTGTCGCACGCGGTACGGATCTTCGCGTCGATCCGGGTGGTGACCGAGAACCGCACGTCACGACGCCAGCAGGTGGTAATCACCGTTTTGGTGTAGAACGCCGAGTCCGCCCGGACCACGATCTCACCCGACGCGCCGCACGAGCGGGCGGTCGTGATCGCTTCGGCGATCATGCTGGCGGCGCCGCGGGCGGAGCCGGCGTTACCCGAACGTAGCCTCGTGGCGGCGATGACCGGCGCCGACAGCGGTGTGGAGATGGTGGTGATCAGCGGGTTGTATCCGCGTAGGTAGACGTTGTAGCCGCCGACCTTGGCGTGGCCGAACCCGAT
>NZ_QHHV01000677.1:0-566 GCF_003947245.1 Actinoplanes sp. ATCC 53533
CCGGGGCACCCCGGCCGAGCCCGCGCGCCCGCCGGGGATTCCCTGCGATCATGGAAGCCACCTGATGGCCCGCGACCTATCCAGCGTGCGCGACCGGTTATGGCTGCTCGTCCACGACGAGGACGTGCGTCCCCTGGCCACTCCTGGTGCCATCGGCGTGAGCCTGGTCGCGGCGACACTTTCAGACCTGCTGCTGCAAGGACGCATCCGCGTGGAGCAGGGCCGGATCTACCCGATCACTGGGCGCACGGACCCAGCCGCGGAACCGTTCAGCACCGAATTCCTTCAGGTTCTCGCCGAGGAGCGCATACCTCGCCTGGCAGAGGTACTGCGGGGTGTCCGCATCGATCTTCGCAACGAACCGCACGATCTTTACAGGTGGGTCTACGAGCACACCCGGTCCGGGTTGGTCGAGGCCGGGCTACTCCACCAACAACGTCGCGCGGTCCGCGGCAGCCGGTACCAGCTCGCCGAGCGAGAACTCATCTCGTCGATCCGGGAGCAGGTCAACGGCCGCGTGAGGCATCCACACGACCCCGCCGATCTGACTTTGGACGTGCTGTGTG
>NZ_QHHV01000678.1:0-1069 GCF_003947245.1 Actinoplanes sp. ATCC 53533
CAACGGCGGCGCCACGGGCGTGCTGGCCTGGTCCTACCGCACCACGAAGACCGAGAACTGCGCCGACTCTGATGCCACCATCTACCCCGCCGACTCCTACATGGCGATGGCCAAGAGCTATGACCTGCCCGGCGTGACCGACCCGACCGACGGCCCGCCCGGGGTGGGTAGGTACGACGAGGAGTCCTACACGTTCTCCGGGACGTGGGCGGCCAGCGCCGACCCGGCGAAGTTCAACGGCGACGACCGGTTCACGCAGACCGCCGGTAGCTACTACACCTTCTCGTTCACCGGCACGAAGGTGCAGCTCTACGCCGCAGTCGCGAGCCACCACGGCATCGCCGCAGTCAGCATCGACGGCGGCGCCGAAGTCGACGTCGACTTCTACGCGGCAACCCGCGCCGAGCAGCACCTGTCCTACACCTCACCCACGCTGACCGCCGGCACCCACCTGATCAAGGTCCGCAACACCGGCCGCAAGAACACGGCCTCGACCGGAACGGTGATCGCCGCCGACCCGCATCGACGTCACGAATCCGCCGGCAGCCCCGGTAGTGACGAAGTACGACGAGGACTCGTACACGTTCTCCGGGACGTGGGCGGCCAGCGCCGACCCGGCGAAGTTCAACGGCGACGACCGGTTCACGCAGACCGCCGGTAGCTACTACACCTTCTCGTTCACCGGCACGAAGGTGCAGCTCTACGCCGCAGTCGCGAGCCACCACGGCATCGCCGCAGTCAGCATCGACGGCGGCGCCGAAGTCGACGTCGACTTCTACGCGGCAACCCGCGCCGAGCAGCACCTGTCCTACACCTCACCCACGCTGACCGCCGGCACCCACCTGATCAAGGTCCGCAACACCGGCCGCAAGAACACGGCCTCGACCGGCACGGTGATCGCCGCCGACCGGATCGATGTCACGTCCTGACGCTCTGCCCACTCACAGCCGCTTCAAGGGGACCCAGATGGGAAGCACCACCATGTTCTTCCGAAGAATATTCACCGTGATCGCGCTGAGCTGCGCCGCGACNCCTGACGCCGGTAGCCGCCTCCACCGCGTCGGCGGTC
>NZ_QHHV01000067.1:0-53929 GCF_003947245.1 Actinoplanes sp. ATCC 53533
CCGCGTCTCGCCTCGCCACGCTCGCAGTGAGGATCTGTTTCAGATCACGGGCTATCTGCGGGCAGTGCCGGGTAGTTGGGTGTCGCCGCCAGCTTGCCGGGCGATCAGGCATTCACCCAGGCCACGACCTTGCGTACGTCCGCTGGTCCTACTACTGGCAGGGTCAGGTTAGGGTGCGTCCGCCCATGGATACTCAAGTGATGGACGCACTCCCCGAACCGGTGCGCGAGCCCGCCGCCGGCGCCTTGGACCCGCGTGTCGAGCTCAGCGAGTTCCTGCGTACCCGGCGGGCCCGGCTGAAGCCCCAGGACGTGGGGCTCCTGGAGTTCGGGCGGCGTCGCCGGGTGCCGGGGCTGCGGCGCGAGGAGCTGGCGCAGCTGGCCGGGGTGTCGGTGGCGTACTACACGCGCCTCGAACAGGGCGACGGGCGAAACGTGTCGGCGGAGGTCCTCGACTCCATCGCCCGCGCGCTCAGGCTGAGCGAGGCCGAGCATGCCCACCTCACGCACCTGGCCAAGCCAAAACACAAGCAGCCGGGCGCCCACGGCCAGCAGGTGCGGGGCACCCTGCGGACACTGTTGGACGCCATGGACGGCGTCCCGGCGATCGTCGTGGGGCGGCGTTCGGACATCCTCGCCTGGAACCAGTTGGCCGCAGCGGTCTTCGGCGACTGGGCGGAACTTCCGGCTCAGGAGCGCAACTGGGCGCGGCTGGTCTTCCTACGGCCCGAGTTCCGCGACCTGATCGTGGACTGGCAGCAGAAGGCCATCGACACCGTCAGCCAGCTACATATGGACGCCGGCTCCCATCCGGACGACCCCCAGCTGTCCGCGCTGGTGGGCGAACTGTCCGTGAAAAGCGAGGAGTTCCGGCGGCTCTGGGCCACCCACAACGTCAAGGAGAAGTGTCACGGCATCCAGCGCCTGCGGCACCCGCTCGTCGGCGACCTCGATCTGCGCCTCGAGTCGTTCCACCCGGCCGACGACCACGAACAGCAGCTGCTGACCTACCACGCCGAACAGGGGTCACCGTCGGCGGAAGCGCTGCGCCTGCTCGCCAGCTGGGGCACGGACGCGACACAGGCAGGAATGGGCACGTCACCGGCGGGCAGGGATCGATGAGTCGACCGCACGTCATCCACATCGTGCTGGCCGCCCTCGTCGCCTCCGCTTCTTGGATGCTGGTCGAGGGCTGTTGAGGTCATGGCTGGCCGTCCGACCGCGACCGATTGGGCCAGGACCGCCGAGGTGGGCGGTAGCTGCGTAGCCGTGGACGTCACCGCGCAGGAGCCGGCGGACGTGGCCGGCGTGGTGGCCCGCGAGCACGGTGCCGGCCTGGTCGGCCTGGGCGAACCGAACCGCAGCGTGCAGGTCCCGCAGGTCTGGGTGCCGGATTCGTCGATGTGGCGGCTGCGGCTACAGGCCCAGGCACCGAACTTCCAGCCGGCGGACACGACGTCGATCGCGGCCAGCCCGGTGGTGCTGGCGATGCCGCAGCCGATCGCGACCGGCCTGGCGCCGGCCGGAACGGCAGTGACGTGGGAATCGGTGGTACGGCGGATGCAAACTGGTTGTTGCGCGACGTTCGGCATGAGCATGACGGCGACATTGCTTTTGAGCAGGAAGTAGAGCTGTTTGGTGCTCGTGCTGTCGGCGTGCCGCTCGTGGTGTCGCGGGTCGTGTTCACGCTGTCGCGGTGCCGCTCGTGGTGTCGCCGGATCACGGACGCAGACGTGCCGCGACGGTCGTCCTCGATCAGCCCGCGGGTGCCGTAGCGAGCAGCCGGCCGCGGACGAGCACGACAATCAGCTCCCCCTGGCGCCGCGCATGAGAGCCATCAGCCCGGACTGCACGCGCTCCCCGGCAACGACGCAGACCCCCTCCACGTCCTCATCCTGAGCGTCGTTCAACAACTGGTACCCGGTTGAGCGCCGGTACCGTCGACCCGACCATCACCAGGTTGCGGACCATCTGAGTCACCCACGCGGCGGTGGGATGCGCGGTCGCGCCGAGGATCCGGACACGGCGGCTCCTCGTCGACGCGCCCCTGCCCGGCAAGCACCCCACCAGTCGCTCGGCGGCAACCTATCGCGGGAGAGATGCTTCGGAGTCGGCCATGCGGCCGGTCTGACGCAGCACGTGAGCGATGAGGTCGGCGCACCGGATGTGAGCTCGACGTACGGCGGCACGTGGTTCTTTCTTACGTACGACCACAGGGGGTGTGACACGCTGGTTGGTTATCACTCCCAGGGGAGATCTTCTTGGGAGTGTATGTGCCACCCGTCGGACCGCTTGACCAGGACGAAGGCGGTAGGCTCCACAGTGTCGTAGTACCCGGAGTCCGGGTCATGGCCGGATGTGTACCAGCGCGCTACGACCCGCGCCGTGTCCACGGTCTCGCTGACGACGGTCACGTCTTCCAGCACGGACATCTCGCCGAATTCATCCTTTTTGTCGCGGCTGGGGGCTTTAGCGTACTCGGCGCAAAAGTGGGCAGGGCTCTGATAAAGCATCGGAACCTCTCGGGTGCGGTTCGCGGCCGGTTTATGAGCATGATGGCATCCCGTGTCGCAACAGGCAGGCCGCCGCTGTCGTAACCCACCGCAGGATCGGCTGCAGGATCTCGTGATACCGGGTGATCGTGGCCTGTGGACAGCCGAACACCTTAGCGACGTACCGGTGCGAGCCATCCGGGCGGCGCATCGTGGTCGCATCGAGCACCTGCCGCGTGGGAGGTCGGGCCGTGGTCCCGGTGTGGCGACGGCCGTCGCCGGGATCGGAGTCAGTGCCTGGCAAGGGTGTCGCCGGTACTCGCAGGTGGCCTGGCTGTGGACCGAGGGCCACAAGGTCAACATCCTTCGGTGCGTCAGTCAGGCCCTGCTGTGGACCACCAGACGCACCCGCGCCGGATCCTCCGCGACTGCCGCAGCTCAGCCGCCAGTTGCGCAACCGGCCCCTCCAGCCCGTCCAACGGCCGCTCCAGCCTCGGCATCCCTGACCTCCCCCGCACCACCCAAGCCATCCATCGGTCACCGTCATTGTCGCCGCGTTATCCAGAGTTGTTTGTCTGACAACCCCGAGCAGGGGCCAGACAACTCTCACCCCGCTAGACAGAGGTCTCGACAACCAGCACTGGCGCAGGTCGCCAGCGAGAAGGAGCTTCATGAAGACACTCAGAAAACTCGGCACACTCGGCGTCGCGATGATCGTCGCGGTCGCCAGTCTCATGCTGGGCGCCACGCCGGCGTCCGCCGCCGGAGACACACACTACGAGAACGTGGGGAATCCCGGCTGGTGCCTGGACGGCGACGGGACCGGCAACAAATTCGAGGCCTACCTCCACCGGTGCGGCTCTGACTTCCAGGTGTGGACCGTGGGGGACTCGGGCTGGATGTTTGTGAAGCAGAAGGTGTCCGGCAAATGCCTCCAGGCTCTGCCGACGACGAGAGTCGCCCTCGGCTTCTGCGGCGAGACGGGAACCAGCTGGTACGCGACGGGCAAGAACGGCTGGGTGAAATTTATCAACTACCAAGTCCCCTACTACCCCAAAGGCCTGTGCCTCCAGCCCACCGGAACCGGGACGGGAGGACAATCGACGTATGACCTCGTCGTGGGCTGGTGCGACCCTAACAACCACGACGCCGACCCAAAGGACATCGAACACAATGTCCCGAATTGGCTCGCCTGGCGGTTCCACTAGGACGAGCCCTTTGGGCTCGGAAGACCAGGAGTAGAGCCCTCCAGGCATGCGACCAACCTCAGCGGGCCTGGACTGCGGAAAAGCGGTTCAGGCCCGCCGTGCTGCCCGTCACTGATGGACGCTGTGCCGCACCGCGCTCTATACCTTTGTAATATAACGATGATATGCTCTACAGGTGAGTCCTCGAACCGCCGACCCCAGGGTGCGGGCAATGCTGGTCGAAGCGGCCGCGCGGGTGCTTGCCGAGGAGGGACCAGCCGCGCTGACCAGTCGCCGGTTGGCCGCCGAGGTCGGTTCCTCGACGATGGCTGTGTTCAGCCGATTCCAGAACATGGCCGAGGTTCGCCGGGCGGTCCGGGAAGAGGGCTTCGCCCGCCTGGACGCACGGCTGGACACGCTGCCGACCATGGACGACCCGGTTGCCAACCTCGTCGCGACCGGCGTGATGTACTTCGCCGCCGGCGTGGCGAACCCGCACCTGTACCGAGCAATGTTCCTCGACCGCCCGCCGCAAGACGACGACCTCGGCGCCGGGACCTACCAGCGGCTGGTTGCGCTGGTACGCCGATGCGTGATCGCCGGCCGCTTCCCGGCTGCACAGGAATCCCTGGTTTCCGTTTGGGCGGCCCAGCTGTGGAGCATGCGACACGGCATGGTCATCATGAGCGTCGCCGAGCTGCTACCCAACGAGCAGGCGCGGTTCGTCCTCGACGACATGACCTTGCGACTGCTGATCGGCTACGGCGACGACCCTGATCAGGCCAGGAGGTCGATAGAACATGGGAACCGCGCCGCGGCCGAAGGCGAGCGGCCATAGCTGACACAAGGCTCCATGAAGGGAGATCCCGATGCGATCCGACAGCGCAGACAGCGATCCCGCTCCGCGGACCTCGGCGACAACGCTGTGGGAGCGCACCGGCGGCCCGACCGGGCTGATCCAGTCGTCCATGCCACCAGTGTCGATCGTCCTGATCGGGTCGATTCTGCTCCGCCGTCCGCTGGTCGGCGTGCTCTGGAACGCCATGCACGGAATCGGCATGTGGTGGCGCCACGACCACTCGTCACTTTCGAAGATCGCGATGAACTATCCACTATGGGCGGCGGCGCTGGTCGTCATCGTGTGGGCCGCACGCCACGCGGACACCGGCTACTGCGGCAAACCAATGAGCTGCGACCAATCCCCGAGCCCAGCACCGGACATGCCACGACACCTCGCGACGTCCGCCGCGAGTGCCCGGCGGCGAACCCGGATGTCGCCTGGGTCAGGCCCGGAAGTTGCGGGACAGCGGCGCCTGGCGTCAGGCAGTTGAAGACAATGGCAACCGTCGCCTTCTTCGCCCCTTCCGCCGCCGGACATGTCAACCCCACCCTGGGCCTCGCCGCCGAGCTGGTGCGGCGCGGTCACCGCGTCACGTACGCCACCACGACGGCGTACGCCGAGCGCGTCGCCGAGACCGGTGCCGAAGTCGTCCCCGTCACCTCCACCTGGGAGGGCCGCGATGACATCGAGACCCCACAGATGCACGGCAAGGAACTCGTCCGTGCCATGAACCTGCTCCTCACCGAGACGAAGGCGATGCTGGCGCAACTGAGCGGCGGCGAGCGGCCCGACATGGTCGTCCACGACGGGCCGATGTGCTGGTGGGGCCGGATCCTGGCAGGCCGGTGGCAGGTCCCCTCGGTGGAGACCTGGCCGAACCTGGTCAGCAACGAACACTGGTCGATGGCCGAGAAGTACACGACGTTCAACCCGCTGAGCCCCGGCTTCCTGTTCATGGCCGTCCGGCTGAGCCGTTTCCTGCGCAAGCAGGGTGCCGGTGGCTTGGAGGCGTTCATGCGCGGCGACGGTGCCTCGCTCAGGCTGGTGACGCTGCCGCGTGCCTTCCAGTACGCCGGGGAGACCTTCACCGATCGGTACGATTTCGTCGGCCCGCTCCTGTCCGAGCGCGGCTCGCAAGGCGGCTGGGAGCCGTCCGGTGATCTCCCGGTGATGCTGGTATCGCTCGGCACGGCCTACAACGACCGGCCTGAGTTCTACCGCACCGTGCTGCGGTCGGCGGCGGACCGGCCCTGGCAGGTGGTGCTGGCCATCGGCGAGGTGGACACCGAGGCCCTGGGAGCGGTGCCTGCCAATGTGGAGATTCACCGGCAGGTGCCGCAACTGGCGGTGCTGCGCCACGCGCGGGTGTTCGTCACGCACGCCGGGATGGGCGGCACGATGGAGGGCCTGCACTTCGAGGTGCCGATGGTGGCGATCCCGCAGATGGCCGAACAGCGGGCCAACGCCGATCGGATCGCCGAACTCGGTCTCGGCACGGTGCTGCCGCCGGACCGGATCACCACGGACACGCTTTGGAACGCCGTCGAAGACGTGGCCAGCGACAAGCACGTACGCGAGCGACTGGCCTGGATGCGCCGGGAGATGACGGCCGCCGGCGGGGTCCCGGCGGCAGCCGACGCGGTGGAGCGGGTCCTCGGCTGACGCAACCGCTCGTGGACCCGAGAGCCCGACGGCAGGACTCGCGAAGATGCGCGGATCGCAGAGGTAGCCGAGGACTGCTACGGCAAGCAGACCGACCATCCCCGAATGCGAGGTAACCCACGGCGCATACTGCGGCCGGCGCATCCTCGGCTATCCCGGCCCGTTGTCACCCCCTCCCCCCCAAGGGGCTGTCGTCACTCATCACCGAGTTACCGGACGAGCCGGTCGGGCTGACCGCCGACGTGGTCGTGGTGGGGTCCGGTGCCGGCGGCACGAGAAGAACTCCGACCTCAACATCCCCCACTAACGGATCGCCGCCGCCGAGCAGCTTGGCTGGAGCTGTTCCCGCGCGAACCGCAACTCCGACCCGGCGAAATACGACGAGGTGTCGGCCGGTTACATCGGATTCGGCGACCAGACAGGCGCCAAACAGTCGGTGGTGCTGACCCATCTGGCCGACGCGGTCGCCGCCGGCGCCGTCGTGATCGCGCCCGGTGCGCCGCTTCTTTGCCGCCCCTTCCTTGATGCGTTGCGGAAAGGTCCGTCTGATGTGCACAAAGGGCGGTCCGACTTCGTCTTCCTGGATGTGTTCACACCCCGAAGAAGATCACTGGCATTGGCATTGGCATTGGCGCTGGTCCTGGCGCTGTCGATGGCAACAGTCCCGGGCAGCCCGGCCGGCGCCGCGCAGGACAACACCGGCGGCGCGACGCGGACCGTCACGCTGATCACCGGTGACCGGGTCACCGTCGCCGGTGGCGCCGTCACCGTGGCTCCCGGGCCCGGCCGCGCCGGCATCCCCTTTGCGACCAGCACTGTCGACGGCCGCACCCGGGTGGTCCCGGCCGACGCCCTGCCATTGCTGCGTGCCGACAAACTCGACGAGCGACTGTTCGACGTGACCGGGCTCATCGCGGCCGGCTACGACGACCGGCGCACCGACCTGCCGCTGATCGCCAGTGGCGGCGCGGCCACGAGCGGCACCCGCGTGCGCAAACTGCCCGACATCGGCGCGACGGCCGTGCGTACGCCGAAGAAGGATCTTGCCCGGGTCTGGAAGGCCCGGACGAACCGGGGCAAGCTCTGGCTCGACGCCAAGGGGAAGTTCACCGCCGCCGAGGGCGTCCAGCAGATCGGCGCCACTTTGGCCTGGCAGGAAGGGCTAACCGGCGAGGGGGTGACTGTCGGGGTCATCGACTCCGGCGTCGATGTCACCCATCCCGACCTGGCCCCGATCGTCGCCGCGCAGACCGACTTCTCCACTGGCGCCCCGACCACCGGGGAGGTGCACGACACCATCGGTCACGGCACCGCGGTCGCCTCGATCCTGGCCGGCAGCGGCGCGGCGTCCGACGGCCGTTACCGGGGTGTCGCCCCCGGAGCGCGGCTGGTCTCGGCCAAGGTCGGCGACTGGGAGGTCACCGAGTCGGCGGTCATCGCCGCCATGGAGTGGACCGCCGGCGTCGAGCACGCCAAGGTCGTCAACATGAGCCTCGGCTTCCCGAACACCGCCGGGAGCGATCCGATGGAGACCGCGGTCGAGGAGATGACCGAGAAGTACGGCACCCTGTTCGTGGTCGCCGCCGGTAATGACGGCAACAACGGCAACAACCCGAACAACGGCGACGACTACCTCATCGGTTCCCCGGCCGACGCCGCGGCCGCGCTCAGTGTCGGCGCCGTCGATCGGGACGACCAGCTCGCGGCCTTCTCCAGCCGCGGGCCGGGACTGGACGGCGACACCATCAAGCCGGAGATCACCGGGCCGGGCGTCGACATCACCCATGCGCTGAGCAGCGACGCCGGCAGCGGGTCGTACGCCTCCGGTAGCGGCACCTCGTTCGCCGCGCCGCACGTCGCCGGCAGCGCCGCCATCCTCGCCCAGCGGCACCCCGACTGGACGCCCGCCCAGCTCAAGGCCGCTCTCATGGGCGCCGCCCGGCCCACCGAGGGCCTCGGCGCGTACGCCCAGGGGGCGGGCCGTGTCGACGTCGCCCGCGCGGTGGGCGCCACGCTGCTGGCCGACCCGCCGAGCCTGAGCATGGGCACCCAGACAGCCGGCCAGGCGATCACGAGGACCGTCGGCTACCGCAACCACGACACCCGGCCGCTGACGGTCGCCCTGCGGGTGACCGCGCCGTTCACGGTGAACGCCTCCACGCTGACGGTCCCCGCCGGTGGCACCGCCACCGCCCAGGTCACCGTCCCGGCCACGACGACCGGCGGCGCCCACACCGGGCGGCTCACCGCCACCGCCGGCGGACAGGTAGTCACCACCCCGGTCGCCGTGGTCCACGAGAGCGCGAAGGTCGATCTGAACCTGCACGTGCTGGGCCACGACGGGCTGCCCACCGACGGGCATTACACCCAGGTGATCGGGCTGGACACGCCGTACCTGCACGACACCGTCTACGACTACCCGTGGACGCCGGACGTCGAGCTGCGCGTCCCCAGCGGCCGGTACGCGATCATCACCCAGTACTTCCGGGAGGCGGCGGACGGTACCTGGGTCAGCGCCACGGTCGCCCAGCCCTCGGTGTCGGTGACCGCCGCGACGGACATCACCGTTGACACCCGCATCGCCAAGCCGGTGACTGCTACCGTCCCGGACCCCGGGGCCCGGTTCGGCGCCGGTTCCGTCGCGTTCGGGGTGCGGACTCCGAACGGCTGGGCCTCCTATGCTGTCAACAGCTACGGTGGCGCGCTGAGCAGCGCACAACTCGGCGGGGACGGCGACGACGCCTTCCTCTCCGTGGTTAGGATGGCGTACACCTCCGGCGCCGACGCGTATCACCTCGCCTGGCCGGTCAGAGGTCGCGTGCCGACCGGCTTCACCGGCGCCGTCACCGCCCGGGACCTGGCGGTGGAGAGCGGCGAGATGCACCGGCAGGCCGCCGACAGCGCGTTGTCCCTGGTCGCGGGCGTGCACGTCCCCGGGAACCCGCTGATCTTCGCCCCGCTCACCACCGAGCCCTCCGCGACCCGCTACTTCAACACCACCGGCGGCATCAGGTGGAGCACGGGGATGTTCGAGTGGCGCGAGGAGGGGAACTACGAGGAGATCCGGACCGTCGGCGAGCCGCGGCGCTACGAGCCGGGCAAGCGCTACACGGCCGGCTACGGCGCCCCGGTCATCGCGCCCTGCCTGACCGGCGACGGCAACACCTGGACCGGTGATCGGTTGCGGATCCGGGTCGCGATGAACTGCGACAGCGCCGGGCACATCGGTACGACGAGCAACGTCCCGGGCAGCACCACGCTGTTCCGCGACGGCAGTCAGGTGGCGCTTTCCGCAATCGGCGGCGAGGCGAACTTCCGGGTGCCGCAGGCCCGCGCCGACTACCGGCTGCACCTGGAACAGAGCCGCCCGGGCGTGTTCGTCACCTCCACGGCCACCACGGTGGACTGGACGTTTACCGACCCGGCTGCGGTGCCGGCCCTCGGCGCGGTCCGCATCGAACCGGCCGGCGCGGCGGTGCGCATGACGGTCCCGGCGGGCGCCAGGTCGGTGGCGCTCGACGTCTCCCATGACGACGGTGCGACGTGGCAGACCGCCACGGTGCACCGCAACACTGACGGCACCTATCGGGCAGCCGTCTCCCGGAACGGGTACACGTCCCTGCGAGTGACCGCGAAGGGCTCCAGCGCCACGGTCGTCGAGACCGTGATCCGGGCACTCCCGCCGACCTGACGGCCCGGCGCCGGGGCGCGGTGGAAGCCGCCCGCGGCTGGACCATCGCCGGATGAACATCGAAGGGGCCGGTCGTCGACCGGCCCCTTCGCTCGTACTCAGCGGATCACTCGGTGTAGGTGAAGTAATTCCAGGCGCCGGCGGAGTTCAGTTCGTCGTCGCCGGACGACCCGCTCAGGTACTCGGCCCTGCGGGTAGCCGCACCGGCCTTCTACCGCCGATGGTGCTGGCGCGGCAGGCCAGTTCAATGCGAAAGGTCGCAGGGTCCGCGCCACGTCCACCGAGGTGATGTAGGGCTTGGACCTTCGCGGGAGTGCCATCGGCGGTAGTGGGGTTGGGGCCGCGAGGGGAACGCTGTACACCTCGAGGCGACCTGGGCCGTGGAGGTAAACCTCGACGGCGATTCGATGACTCTGGAACAGATGTTCGCCTTGCTGCAGGTCGGTGTTGATCGTGGTGTCGTTCGCACTCGTGCAGGGCGTGCAGCAGGTGTGCCTGGTTGAGGATCAGGGTCCGGTCGAGTAGTTCGTGGCGAAATGCCGGGATCCAGGGTTCCATGATCGAATTCATGCGGGGCATCCGGATCCCGCTGAGAAGGTTCCGGGCCACCTGGGTCACCCACACCGCGGTCGGGTGCGCGGTGACACCGAGGACCCGGATCCGACGGGTGGCGTGCCCGATGACCGCCAGGGACGTACAGCCGGGCGCCGGTCAGCGGCGGCCCAGTAGGACCTGCAGTGCCTCCTGCGCGGCGGCCGCCTCAGCCTGGTCCGTCATGGTACGACCGCACAACCTTTGAGTTCGACTGTGCCACCACTTGTATGGTGGGCCGGCGGATCGAGAACCGTGGGAGCCGATCAGTCCGCCGGTACGCCGGTCGGCCAGTAACGTCGCGAGCAGTGGTGACGGGTTAGGATCGGCGACGATGACCGGCCTGAGGGTGGCACGTCTGGGGATCGTGGCGCTCGGCGTCACGGCTCTTGCGGTGCTGGCATCGTTGCTCCTGGTCACCGGTCCGGCGCTGGCGCACGCAAGTCTGAAGTCGTCGACTCCGACCAATGGGGCAAAAGTTGCCAAGGCCCCTCGCGACGTGGTGCTGCGGTTCACCGAGGCGGTCAATCCGGGCAGTGTCGTCGTTGCCGTGCGCGGCTCTGACGGTGTCACCGCGGTGGCAGGCATCCCGCAGGTGACCGGCGCCGTTGTTGAGCAGCCGTTGCGTGCGACGCTGCCCGTCGGGCACTTCACCGTGACGTTTCAGGTGGTGTCCGTCGACGGTCACCGCATCAGCGGGACCCTGCACTTCGCGCTCGTCTCGTCGGGCGCAGCGCCGTCAACCGGTGGCTCATCGGCGCCGGCCGATCATGGGGCGCATCAGCAGCCGGCGCCCGAGGCGGTCGAGCCGCCGCCGGCCGGCAATGATCCGCCCGCCGTCGCCCTGGCGACCGCCGCCGGGACCGCGTTCGGAGCGATCGTGCTGCTGTGGTGGTGGTTGGGTCCCCTGGACCGGGGCCGCCGCCGGCCACCGAAGAGCGCCCATCGCCTCCTCGGCCCGGTGCCCGAGACAGGAACGTTCCTGGCCGCCGCCGGGGTTCTGGCGGCGGCTGCTGCGGCTGTGGCGGGGCTTGCCTTCGGTGGTGGCGCCACCCGAACCGTGCTACCCGGGCTGCCGGACCCGGGGGCGGCCACCGCGTGGCTCGTCCCGGTGGCCCGGCTGGGGATGACGGTTGCGGCAGTGACGACCGTCGGCCTCCTGCTCGCCGGGGTGTTCTTTTCTCCGGTCCGCGCCCCACTGGTGAGGCACCGTCGGGAGTTGACGGCCCGGCGAGGGCTGTCCGACAGCGGTCAGGGCTGGCTGCGGGCCGCGGGCTGGGCCGCGGCGGCGTGGTGCGCGACCGCGGTGGTCACGCTGTGGCTGTCCTGCGCCGACATCGCCGGTCATCCAGCGGCCCAGGCACCGTCGATGTCGCAGCTGGCCACCTTCGCCACCGGCACACCGATCGGGCTGGCACTTGCCGCCGTCGCGGTCCTGGCCGGGCTGCTCGCATGGGCCTGCCGGGTGGTGCGGGGTCCGGCGGGCGTCTTCGGGGCGCTGGCACTGGCGCTACTGGCCGTGGTGCCGCCGGTGTTCACCGGGCACACCGCGTCGGGCCGCTTGCCGCAGGTGGCCACCTCCGGACTGGTGCTGCACGTCGTGCCCGTCACGCTGTGGGCTGGTGGCCTGCTCGCGTTGGCGCTGTCGATGCGGGCGCCGGTCGGCAACCTCGCGCTGGCGGTGAGTCGGTTCTCTCCCCTGGCCGGGACGTGTTTCGTGGCGGTCGGCGTGTCCGGACTGTTCGCGGCGTGGTTGCACCTGCCCGATCTCGGTTCGCTCACCGGGACCTCGTACGGGCGTCTGATCTTGGCGAAAGCAGGGCTCCTCGCGGTGATCGCGGCGGTGGGGTGGTGGCACCAGCGATGGTCGATGCCCGCGTTGCGGGGCGGTAGCCGGCGCGGTTTCGCCCGGCTCGCCGCGGTCGAGGTTCTGCTGTTCGGCGCTGTGGTCGGCCTGGCGATGGCGTTGTCGCGGACCGCTCCGCCCCGGCCGACGCTCGCCGGCCAGACAGGCCATGCCGGGCATGTCATGGCCACGGGTGATCACCCGCTGCTCGGGTACCCGATGCCGCCCCGGCCGTCGGTGGGCTCGCTGTTGTCCTGGTGGCTGCCGGAGCCGCTGTTCGTCGTCGCCGCTGTCGGCGCCGCCGGGTTGTATCTGGCCGGGGTGCGGCGGCTCCGCCGTCGCGGCCCGGGGTGGCCGCTGCGCCGGACGGCGGCCTGGGTGGCGGGCTGCGCGGTCGTCGTGGCAGCCACGAGCACGGGCGTGGCTCAATACGCCCCGACCATGCCCAGTGTGTACTTGATCCGGCACGTGCTCATCGCGGTCGTGGTACCGCTGCTGCTCATCCTCGCGGCACCGACCGAGCTGGCCCGGGCGGTGCTGCCGCTGTCCGACGACGTCGAGTGGCCCGGGCCGCGAGAGTGGTTGGCGGCGGCGGTCCACTCGCGTGCCGTGCGGCTGATCGACAGACCCGTCCTCGTGGTGGTGGCCTTCGCGGCCGGGTTCCCGGTCGTGTATTTCGGCGGGTTGTACGAGGCGGCGTTGCGTTCGCCGGCCGTGCATCTGGGACTGCTGTTGTGGTCTGCGCTGGCCGGGATGATGTTCTTCCGAGTGCTACTTCCGGTCGGCTCTGTGCGGATGCCCGCTCCACGGTGGCTGGCGTTCGCGGGCGCGGGTGTGTTGGCGGCCGTCGGCGTGATTTTCCTGGCATCGGGTGTCAACCCGGCCGCTGGTTGGTTCGCCGAGCTGGCGCGGCCGTGGTACGTGCCCGGCGAGCGCTACCGCGCCGGGGCCGTGGTGCTGATCCTCGGTGCGCTTCCCGTGCTGATCACCGGCGTGGCCACGACGGTGCGGCGAAGGACAGCGATCTCGGCGACGGCCTCAGCGATCCTGCCCGCCCAGCGCGACCCGGTTCGCGCAGGCCTCGACGAGGTCTACCGGCCTGACGGCGCGATGCAACCGCTGTCGATCGGGCGACGATAGCGTCGCATGCCGCCCTTGCCGATGGCTAGCCCGTGGGCGGTGGGGTGCCCGGTCACAGATCTCCCCACCCCGACGATCAGCTTTGGCAGCCTTGAGCTTGTCGACATCCTCGGTTGACATCACTCCGGGCGTGCTCTGGCCGCAGTAGCCGCCGGCCAGACGGTGGGCTTGCCCGGGGGCAGAGACGGTCGGCCCGACACGGTGGGCCACGCGCCCCTACCCCGTGCGGGTATCGCGGCTGACACTGGGGATGAGCCGGTCATCCGGCGGTGCGCAACGTGGAGGTGAGCGGTCATGACCAGCACGGTGACTCCGGCAAGCGGTAAGCCGGTCGCGGCGACGCCGGGTTACACCGACCGCAGAGCTGATCATCTGGCCCGGTTGCACAAGGTCGAGGGTCAGGTCCGCGGGATCGCCCGGATGGTGGAGCAGGACCGGTACAGCATCGACGTGCTCACCCAGGTCAGCGCAGCCACCCGGGCGTTGCAGCAGGTCGCCCTGGGCCTTCTCGACGATCACCTGCGGCACTGCGTCGTCGACGCGGCAGCCGCCGGGTCGGTCGAGCGCGACGCGAAGCTCGACGAACTCGCCGAAACGCTGCGCCGGGCATTTCGCCTGTAGCAGCCCACCGTCCCGCGGGCTGACGGGCACCGTCAGTCCCGGCCGATGCGCGCGTGGAAGAAGCCGGCCGCGAACACCGCGAACAGGGCGGTGTTCACGACCACCAGAGGCCACAGCCCATACCCGGCACCGGCGTCCAGGTCAGCCGCCGGGCCCGCGGGTCGGTGCCGTCTCGTTGAGAACCTTCAGGTTGCGGGTGTACTGCTCTTCGTCGATGTCGCCGCGGGCGAACCGGTCGGCGAGCGTCCGCTGCGGCGTCGGCCCATGAACAACAGGCTCGCCGCGCAATCCGGCGCGACTGGCGTAGCGGACGGAGACGATGATGCCGGCGATGACCAGCCCCCAGAACAGCAGGCCACTCAGGCCCATCAGCGCCATGCCCCAACCGCTCATACCGGTGCCGTAGTACATCATGATGATCGATCTCCTTGGTCACCGTCCCGGCGGGCTACCGCCGGACGATGGGGTCCTGGTCTTCGGTTGTCCGGGTGCGCTCGTCGGGGTCGGCGCTGCCGTGTCCGCCGTGCATGCCGCCCATCATGAACATCATCATCAGCGGGCAGACCAGCACGAACGCCCCGAACAGCAGGGTGTTCGCCGGTACGCCGAAGGCGATCAGGCCGACGACGAGGATCGCCGCGGCGATCGCGTACATCCCCCAGGGTTGCCGTCTCATGACATCCCCCTTCCGTTTGCGGGATATCTCCACCCTGCGCCCCGCTACCTCCCGCGGGTACCGGCGAACGGCACCTCAACGAGGCCGAAGGTCCCTACCCCCTGCCGGTAGGGGGCATCACTCTGAAGGCAGACCTATCAGGGAGGACATCATGGGCGTCGCCGACATCACCGTCCTGCTCGCCTCATTGGCCGCCGTAGCCGGGCTCGGCTGGTACTTCTTCGCACCCCGCCGCGCCAGCATCGCCGAAGTGCGCGACGGTGTGCAGCGGATACAGGTCACCGTGCACGGCGGCTACCGCCCCGACCTGATCCGGGTCCGCCAGGGCGTCCCCGTCGAGCTGGTCTTCGACCGGCAGGAAAGCGGCGACTGCACCTCCCGGGTGGTCTTCGGCGACCTCGCGGTCAGCGCCGCACTTCCCGCCTTCACCCGCACCACCGTCCGGCTGCAGCCGGACCGGGCCGGAACGTTCGGGTTCGCCTGCGGCATGAACATGATCCACGGCAGCCTCGTGGTCGAACCCGCCGACCAACCCGTCACGCAGCCACCGAACCCGCCACCATCGGCCGGGCATCCTGAGGTGCCACAGATTCTGACTGCGGCCGACGCCGAAGCCGGACAGGTCGCCGAGCGGCGCACCGAGTTGCGCGACCTGAACCGCCGGGTCATCCTCGGCGCGGTGCTCACCGCCCCGGTGCTGCTGGCGGTGATGGCACACGAATTGTTCAAGGCCGACTGGGTGCCGGCGCTGCTGCTCAACCACTGGCTGCAACTCGCCCTGATCACCCCGGTGATGCTCTACACCGGCGCGCCGATCCACCGCACCGGCTGGCTGGCCCTGGCCCACCGCAGCGCCGACATGAACAGCCTGATCACCCTCGGCACGACCGCCGCCTACGGCTACAGCCTGCTCGTCACCGTCGCGCCCGGGGTGCTGCCGGCGGATATGCGGGAGGTGTACTTCGAGGCGGTCGGTGTCATCCTCACCCTGATCCTGCTCGGCCGGCTCCTCGAGGCCCGCGCCAAGGCCGGCACCGGTGAGGCGATCCGGGCCCTGCTCGGCCTGCGAGCCCGCACCGCCCGTGTCATCCGCGACGGCATCGAACAGGAAATCCCGGTCGAGGACGTGGCCGTCGGCGACGACGTGCTCGTGCGCCCCGGGGAGAAGATCCCGGTCGACGCGACCGTGTTGTCGGGCAGTTCGGCAGTGGACGAATCCATGGTCACCGGCGAGCCTATGCCGGTCACCAAACGGGCCGGGGACATCGTCATCGGTGCCACCATCAACGGCACCGGCTCGCTGCGGGTCCGCGCGGCGAAGGTCGGCGCGGACACCATGCTCGCGCAGATCATCCGCATGGTGCAGCAGGCCCAAGCCTCCAAGGCACCTATCCAACGCCTCGCCGACGCCACCTCCGCCTACTTCGTCCCCGCGGTCATCGCCATCGCGATCGCCACCTTCACGGTCTGGTTCATCGCCGGACCACCGCCCGCGCTGACCCTCGCCCTGGTCTCCGCGGTCGCTGTGCTGATCATCGCCTGCCCGTGCGCGCTCGGCCTGGCCACCCCACTGTCGATCATGGTCGGGACCGGTAAGGGCGCCCAGGCGGGCATCCTGATCCGCTCCGCCGAGGCCCTGGAGACCGCGCACAAGCTCGACACCGTCGTGCTGGACAAGACCGGCACCATCACCGCGGGCAAGCCCGCCCTCACCGACCTGCACACCGTCGGCGACACCGACGACGACACCCTGCTCACCCTGGTCGCGGCCACCGAAGCCGACAGCGAGCACCCGCTTGCCGCGGCGATCGTGGCCGAGGCCCGCCGCCGTGGCCTGAGCCTGCCACCGGCGACCGGGTTCGACTCGATCACCGGTAAAGGCGTCCAGGCCACCGTCGCCGGACACGCTGTCCTGATCGGCGCCGCGCGGCTGCTGACCGACGCCGGGATCGACACCAGCACCCTGGATCCGATCGCCGTGCGACTGTCCGAGCAGGGCAAAACCGCGATCTACGCCGCCGTCGACGGGCGTCCGGCCGGGGTGTTCGCCGTGGCCGACACCGTCAAGCCCGACTCCTCGGCCGCGATCGCCGCGCTGCACCGCCTCGGCATCGAGGTTGTCATGATCACCGGCGACAACGCCCGTACCGCTGCGGCCATCGCCCGCCAGGTCGGCGTCCGCCGAGTGCTGGCCGAAGTCCTGCCGCAACACAAGGCCGACGAGATCCGCCGCCTGCAAGCCGACGGCCGCCGCGTCGGCATGGTCGGCGACGGCATCAACGATGCCCCCGCACTGGCCCAGGCCGATGTCGGCCTGGCCATCGGCACCGGCACCGACGTCGCCATCGAAGCCGCCGACATCACCCTGATCTCCGGCTCGCTGTCCGGCGTCGTCACCGCGATCCGGCTGTCGCGCGCCACCATGCGCAACATCCGGCAGAACCTGTTCTTCGCTCTGGCCTACAACGGCGTCGGCATCCCGATCGCCGCTGGGCTGCTCTACCCGTTCCTGGGTCTGCGGCTCAGCCCGATCATCGCCGCCGCCGCGATGGCACTGTCGTCGCTGTCGGTCGTCGGCAACGCCAACCGGCTGCGCCGCCACCACACCAGCGCGCTACCAGCCGCCGAACCGGCCACCGTCGAACCCCAGGTGCACACCGCAACCGAACACGACACGCAACGAGGCGCACCCGGCACGCCCGAGATCGTAACCTCGGCGGAACCCGCGACCGAGGCCACCGATCCCGTGTGCGGGATGCGGATCACCCCGCAAGCCGCCGCCGCGCGGCGGGACACCGACGACGGCGTCGTCTACTTCTGCTCCACGCACTGCGCGGCGAGCTTCGACGCCGATCCTGCTCGCCGCCCGTCGGCCCGTTCCTCCTGACCCGGCTGGCACCTCGTCGCCCACCGAACTGATCCGTCGGTGGGCGACGATGGGTGAACGGCATGCTGCGGGCCCTGACGTCACCGTGGTGGCAGCCGGTCTCCGGCCGCGGGCAGGGTGACGGTGAAGGTAGTTCCGCGTTGTGGGCCGGCGCTGTCGACGGTGACGTGGCCGCCATGCTCGGCGACGATCGCGCGCACGATGGTCAGGCCGATGCCGGAGCCGCCGTGGACCCGGTCGCGGGCCGTGTCAGCGCGGTAGAAGCGTTCGAAGACGTGCGGCAGGTGCGCGGCGGGAATCCCGTCACCGGTGTCGCTGACGGTGATCCGTACCCCCGCGGGATCCCGGTCGCCGGCCAGGGTGACGGTCCCACCGGACGGGGTGTGCCTGAGGGCGTTGTCGAGCAGGTTGGCGAGGACCTGCCCGACGCGCTCGGGGTCGGCGTCGATGGCGGGTAGGCCGGCCGGGACGCGCTGGTGCAGGTCGACGTGCTTGCTGCCGTATTGGGGGCGGACCGCCGCGGCGGCGGCGTCGAGTAGCTCGGGCACGCTCACCCGGCGCGGGTGTAGGTCGAGTTGGTGTTCCTCGGCGCGGGATACCGCGGCGATGTCCTCGGCGAGGCGGCGCAGCCGGGTGCACTGGGCACGCATTACCGCCCAAGTGTCCTCGTCGGTGACGCTGATGCCATCCTCGGCTGCGTCGACATACGCCTCGATGGTGGCCAGCGGGGTACGCAGCTCGTGGCCCAGGTCTGCCAGCAGCCGGCGGCGGGTGACCTCCACGTCGGCAAGGCGGTCAGCCATCGCGTTGAACGCCGCCGCGACCGTGTCGAACTCGCGACCCAGACCGGGCCTGGCCACTCGGGTCGCATACCGGCCGTCGGCGACATCGGCCGCCGCGGCGGCCAACTGAGCGACCGGACGAGCGACCCGCCGAGCCACGTAGGCACTCACCGCCACGGCGGCTGCCAGCGCGGAAAGTAGAGCCACGCCGAGCGACAACGCGCTGGCCGACGCGTACGCTTCCTCGACATGGCGGGTCGTCGCCGCGTCCACGTGTCCGGAGACCTCCCGCAGATGCCGCCCGAAGATGGCCGGGCCGACAGCGACGGCGACCAACCCCAACGTGGCGGCGCCGGCCAAGACCACGAGAACTTGGGCACCGAACAGCCGGCCGGCCAAGCCCAACCGCACCCGGCGCATCAGCCCTCACCCATCCGGTATCCGACGCCGCGCACCGTACGGATGAACCGGGGCGCGGCCGGGTTGTCGCCGAGCTTGCGGCGCAGGTGCCCGACGTGCACGTCGACGAGGTGCTCGTCACCGACCCACCCCTCACCCCAGACGGTATCGATGAGCTGCCTGCGGGAGAACGCCATCCGCGGCCGGGCGGACAGCGCGGCGAGCAGGTCAAACTCCGTACGGGTGACCTCGACCGGCCGACCCGCGACGGTGACCTCCCGGGCGGTGACATCGACCCGCAACGGGCCGAACGCACGCGCCGGCTCCTCCCGCACCACGGACCCGGTGGTCCGTGGACGGCGCAGCATCGCCCGGACCCGCGCCACCAACTCCCGCGGGCTGAACGGCTTGACCACATAGTCATCGGCGCCCACCCCGAGCCCGACGAGTCGGTCGACCTCGTCGCTGCGCGCCGTCAACATCACGATGTAGCAGTCAGTGAACGTACGCAGTTGCCGGCACACCTCGATGCCGTCCAGCTCTGGAAGCCCCAGGTCCAGCACCACCACATCGGGTGGCCGCGCTCGGGCGGCATCCACAGCGGCCGGACCGTCGAAGACGCACTCCACATCGTGGCCGTCACGTTCCAGGTAGCTCGCTATCACCTTGGCCAGGCTCTGCTCATCGTCGACCACCAACACCCGCGTACTCATCGCCCTATCCTGCCGACCCGGCGCGGCGGCTTCATCAAACCTTCAGCAAACGTCGCGGGTTTCCTCATCGCCGCCGAGAAGCCTGGAGTCAGCACCGCCCCGGCCCGACCGCTTCGACGAGGAGTACCAATATGTCAGTCGCTGTCACCCGACGCCGCCTGCTGGCCGGCATCGCCGGCGCGGCAGGTCTGGCCGGCACCGCCGGAACGGCCGCCTGGGCCAGCGGCCTGTTCAGCACCGACCCCACCCTGGTGACCTCCGACTCCGCCCTGGTCGCGGATGCAGAGGCAGCCCGAAGCCGGGTCGGCGCCGCCACGGTCACCGCCACGCTCACCCCGCGACCGGTCACGCTCGACCTCGGCGGCACCACCGTGCAAACCTGGGGCTACGCCGAGAACGCGTCGGGCCCGTTGATCCGGGCCCGCGCCGGCGACCTCATCCGCGCCGAGGTGGTCAACCAGCTCCCCGTCGCCACCAGCGTGCACTGGCACGGCATCGCCCTGCGCAACGACATGGACGGCGTGCCCGGCCTCACCCAGCAGCCGATCGCGCCGGGCGGGCGGCACACCTACGAATTCACCGCACCAGACCCGGGCACCTACTTCTACCACCCGCACTCCGGCGTGCAACTCGACCGCGCCCTCTACGGCGTCCTGGTCGTCGACGACCCGGCCGAGCCCGGCCGCTACGACACCGAATGGATCGTCGTACTCGACGACTGGGTCGACGGCACCGGCCGCACCCCCGACCAGATCCTCTCCTCCTTGCAGTCCATGGGCGGTGCGGGCCACATGGGCGGCATGGACATGGGCGGCATGGACATGGGCGGCATGGACATGGGCGGCATGGAAACGATGAACTCGCCGCTGCTGGGCGGGGCCGGCGACGTCGCCTACCCGCACTATCTGATCAACGGCCGGGTCCCTACCGCACCGGCAGTGCTGACCGCGAAACCCCGCCAACGCGTACGCATCCGCATCGTCAACGCCGCGTCCGACACCGCCTTCCGCATCGCGCTCGGCGGGCATCGACTCACCGTCACCCACACCGACGGCTTCCCGGTCACCCCGGTCACCACCGACGCGCTACTGCTGGGCATGGGCGAACGCGCCGACGTCACCGTAGAACTCAATGATGGTGTGTTCCCGCTCGTCGCCGCGGCCGAAGGCAAAACCGGGCAGGCCCTCGCCATCGTGCGTACCGGCACCGGGGTCCCACCCACCGCGACCGGCCGCCCGGCCGAACTGGACCGCCAGGTGCTGTCCACCGGCACGCTCGACGCCACGGACGCGGTGCGACTTGCCGACCGCGACCCCGACCGCACCCACCGACTCACCCTCGGCGGAGCGATGATGCCCTACCGGTGGACCATCAACGGCACCACCTTCGACGAATCCGAACCCCTGCTGGTCCGGCAAGGAGAGCGAGTCCGGCTGGAATTCGTCAACCGCACCACCATGTTCCACCCCATGCACCTGCATGGACACACCTTCGCCGTCGCGGGGACCGGCGTCCGCAAGGACACCGTGATCGTCCTGCCGAATCAGACCGTCACCGTGGATCTGGACGCTGACAATCCCGGCCAATGGATGACCCACTGCCACAACATCTACCACGCCGAAACCGGGATGATGGCCAACCTGGCGTACCAGGCATGAGCACACCGTGCCGCCCGCGCGCCTGCGAGATGCCGGCGGGGTGTCGCGGCGACAGTGCCGCTGTCCGATCCCCCCGGTGTGCTTGGCGGTAACTCGTGTGGTTATGCGGGGGAGCCCGATGGTCATCGGCAGCCTGGATCGCATGGGCGCCGGATTCGCTTGGTGTACCCTAGGGGGGTAAGGTATATCCCGACGCTGGGAGCAGAGTGATGGCGCACGGCTACATCAAGGACAAGGACGACTACCTCAAGCGGCTACGCCGGGTGGAAGGCCAGATCCGCGGCTTGCAGCGCATGGTCGATGACGAGGTCTACTGCATCGACATCCTCACGCAGGTGTCCGCGGCCACCAGAGCCCTGGAAACAGTGGCGCTCGGCCTGCTCGACGACCACCTCGCGCACTGCGTCGTCGACGCGGCCCGCGAAGGCGGCCCGGACGCCGAGGTGAAACTGAAGGAAGCCTCCGACGCGATCGCCCGGCTCGTACGGTCCTGACCCCGCACTCCCCCATCACCGGCACCCACCAACGACGAAGGGAAGATGCAATGTGCACCAGTGAGACCGGCTGCTCCTGCGCGACGACGACCGCGACCCCCATGGGCGAGACCGCCGGGCTGCGTACGGTCTACCAGGTCGCCGGGATGACATGCGGCGGCTGCGCATCGCGGGTCAGCAAGCAACTCGCCGAGGTTCCCGGCGTCAGGGACGTCAACGTCGACCTCGCCACCGGCGCAGTCACCGTCACCAGCAGCGCCAAACTCGACGACGACGCGATCAGCGCAGCGGTAACCCAGGCCGGCTACCAACTCGCCAACTAACCACTGCGTTCAGCCGGGGAAGGTGCCAAGCGCGATGATGCAAGCGGCGCGAGCCCGACCTGTGTCTGGGCGCTGCCGCAGCTCTGAAGGAATGCAACACCATGTCCGGTCCGATGAGCACTCGGACGCCGCTACTCGGCGATGGCAGCTCTGGTGATCGTTGCGGTCCCGCCACCGATGCTGGTAGATACGGGTATGGGGTACGTTGCCGGCTATGGACGAGGCGACACCGGCCGGGCCGCACGGGTACTCCGCCGACAAGAAGGCGCTGCTGGCGCGTTTGAAGCGGATCGAAGGACAGATTCGTGGCCTGCAGCGGATGGTGGACGAGGACACGTACTGCATCGACGTGCTGACGCAGATCTCCGCGGCGACCAAGGCGTTGCAGGCGGTCGCGATTGGTCTGCTGGAGGATCATCTGCGGCACTGCGTGGTGCAGGCTGCGGCCGAGGGCAACGCGGACGCGAAGGTCAAGGAGGCGACCGCGGCGATCGCCCGTCTCGTCAAGTCCTGAGACACCAGGACGCCGCCCGCCCGCGCTCGGCAGGGGCGGACGGCGTCCGTTCTCGTTACTTGAAGCGGCGCAGGCGCAGGCTGTTGCCGACCACGAAGACCGACGAGAACGCCATCGCGGCGCCGGCGATCATCGGGTTCAGCAGGCCCGCGGCGGCCAGGGGTAGGGCGGCGATGTTGTAGGCGAAGGCCCAGAACAGGTTGCCCTTGATGATGCGCAGCGTGCGCCGGGACAGCCGGATCGCGTCCGCCGCGGCGCGCAGGTCGCCGCGGACCAGGGTCAGATCGGAGGCTTCGATGGCCACGTCGGTGCCGGTGCCCATGGCCAGGCCGAGGTCGGCCTGGGCGAGCGCGGCGGCGTCGTTGACACCGTCACCGGCCATCGCGACGACCTTGCCCTGCTCCTGCAGGCGTCTCACCACGTCGACCTTGTCTGCCGGCAGCACCTCCGCGATCACCTCGTCGATGCCGACCTCGGCGGCGACCGCCCGGGCGACAGTCTCGTTGTCGCCGGTGAGCAGCACCGGGTTGAGCCCGAGCCGGCGCAGCATGGTGATGGCTTCCCGGCTGGTCGGCTTGACAGCGTCGGCGACCGCGAGCACGCCGCGGGCGGCGCCGTCCCAGCCGGCCACGACGGCGGTCCGCCCGGCCTGCTGCGCGCCGGCCACGGCGTGCTCGATCTCGGGTGGCACGGTGTAGCCGCGCTCGTGCAGCAGCCGCGGCCGGCCGACCAACATCTCCCGGCCGTCCACGGTGCCACTGACGCCGAGCCCTTCGAGGTTGGCGAACCCGGTCACCGGTAGCAGCGGCGCACGGTCGGCGCCGGCGCGGGCGATGGCCTGTGCGATCGGGTGTTCGGAGGCTGCCTCGACCGCTGCGGCCAGCCGCAGCAGTTCCGCCTCGTCCTGCCCGCCGGCGGGCATGGCCGCGACGAGGGTCATCCGGCCGGTGGTGACAGTGCCGGTCTTGTCCAGCACGATCGTGTCCACCGTACGGGTCGACTCGAGGACTTCCGGGCCTTTGATCAGGATGCCGAGCTGGGCGCCGCGCCCGGTGCCGACCAGCAACGCGGTCGGCGTGGCCAGGCCCAGCGCGCACGGGCACGCGATGATCAGCACGGCGACCGCGGCGGAGAAAGCGGCGGTCACGCCGCTGCCGGTGCCCACCCACCAGCCGAGCGTGGCCACGGCCAGGGCGATGACGATCGGGACGAAGACGCCGGAGATCCGGTCGGCGAGGCGCTGCGCGGCGGCCTTGCCGGTCTGTGCCTGCTCGACCAGCTCGGCCATCTGCGCCAGCTGGGTGTCGGAGCCGATGCGGGTGGCACGGACGATCAGTCGGCCGCCGGCGTTGACGGTGGCGCCCACGACGGTGTCGCCGGGGCCGACCTCGACCGGCACGGACTCACCGGTGAGCATGCTGACATCGACGGCCGACGCGCCGTCCTCGACAATCCCGTCGGTGGCGACCTTCTCCCCCGGCCGGACCACGAACCGGTCGTCCACCCCCAGGTCGGCGACCGGGATCCGCACCTCAGTGCCGCCGCGCAGCACGGTGACGTCCTTGGCGCCCAGCTCCAGCAGGGCGCGCAGGGCGGCGCCGGCGCGGCGCTTGGCACGGGCCTCGAAGTAGCGGCCGGCCAGGAGGAAGGTGGTGACCCCCGGCGGCGGCCTCGAGGTAGATGGCGCCGGCGCCGTCGGTGCGGGTGATGTCAAGGGTGAACGGGTGCGTCATCCCGGGCGTACCGGCCGTGCCGAGGAACAGCGCCCACACCGACCAGCCGAACGCGGCCAGGGTGCCCAGCGAGACGAGGGTGTCCATGGTCGCGGCGCCGTGCCGCAGGTTGGTCCAGGCCGCCTTGTGAAACGGCCAGCCGCCGTAGCCGACGACCGGCGCGGCCAGGGTGAGCGACAGCCACTGCCAGTTGGTGAACTGCCAGGCCGGGACCATCGCCAGCAGGACGACCGGGACGCTGAGCGCGATCGCGGTGACCAGCCGGGTCCGCAGCCCGTGCAGTTCGTCGACCGGCTCGGCGGGGTCGGTCGCCCCGTCGGCCTGCGATGGTGGGGGCAGGGCTGCGGTGTAGCCGGTCTGCTCCACGGTGGAGATCAGGTCCTGGGTGGTGATCTCACCGGCGTAGCTGACCGAGGCCTTCTCGGTGGCGTAGTTGACGGTGGCGGTGACCCCGTCGAGACGGTTGAGCTTCTTCTCGATCCGGGCGGCGCAGGAGGCGCAGGTCATGCCGCCGATCGACAACTCGATCCGGTTCGGCGCCGTGTGCAGCGGTCGCACTGTCGCCATTCGCGCGTCTCCTTACTCGTGGGTGTGGTCGTCGGCGCTGTGCGACGACGCGCTCGGCTGCGGGCTGGACGGCGTGACCGTCGACGGCTGCGTCTCGGCGGGGGACGGCGGGCCGGCGACCGCGGTGAATTCGGCGGTCCGGACCACACCGGCGTGTTGGAAGTCCAGGTAGAGCCGGTAGCTGCCGGCCGAGGGGACCTCGGCGTGGAAGGTGACCCCGGGTCCGGCCGGGGTACGGCCGTCGCCGGGGGCGCCGTCGGGGTGGACGTGCAGGTAGGCCAGATCGCCGTCGCGCAGGACGACGAGGTGGCCGTACGCGCCGAGGTAGGGCTGCAGGTCGGTGACCGGCCTGCCGTCCTTGCGCACCGACAGGGTGAGTTTCGACGAGCCGCCCGGGGTCAGGTCGCCGGCCAGCGTGACCTGGTAGCCGTCGACGGTGCTGCTGCGGGCCGGGGCCGGCAGCGGGCGCGGCTGGAAGTCGCCGGGCGCCGAAACGTCGACGCCGAGGGTGAGCCCGTCGGCGTGCCCGGCCGGCTGGAAGTCGGCGAAGACCCGGTACTGCCCCGGTGCCGGGACAGCGAGCGGGATCGACCAGGTGCCGTCGGCGGCGAGGGTGGGGTGCACGTGCTGGAAACCGGCCAGGTCGCGGCGGACCACGATCAGATGCAGGTCCTTGTCGTGGCTGGTGGTGTAGCGCGTGACCGGGGCGCCGTCGGGGCCGAGGATTCGGAACGCGAACGGTCGCGGGCCGGTGCTGGACAGCACGGTGGTGACCGGCAGCAGCCGGTAGCCGTCCTGGGCGACCTGCAGCCCGGCCGGCACGGAGTCGACTGCCTCGCTGCCGGCGGTTTCGGCGTGTTCGTTGTGGGTGGCGGCGGGCGCCGGAGCCGGGCCGACAGTGCGGCCCAGGCCGAGGGCGGCGGTGAAGACGACCGCCAGCCCCAGGCCGAAGGCACCCAGCTTGAGTGGGGTTCTCATGACTACCTCGCGAGTTCGTAGCCGGCCTCGTCGACCGCCGCGGCCACCGCGGTGTCGTCGACGGGCTGGTCGCTGGTGACGGTGACCGCACCCGAGGCCAGGTCGACCTCGACGTCGGTCACACCGGGGATCCGCTGGATCTCGGAGCTGACCGAGTTGACGCAGTGCGCGCAGGTCATGCCGGTCACGGTGTAGGTCTGAGTCGCCATGACGATCTCCCTCGGGATGGGGGCAGTGGGATCACCGCCGACAACCCACACCATACTCATACCCCCTAGGGGTATCAAATTTTGAGGGGATGACCGCGCTCACATGTGCCGACCACGTCGGCACGCCGAGCGGCGTTTACGGTCGGGTGGGCGCGAATCAGGCGCATGGGTCCTGCCTCGACGACGCCGCGCCGTTGCTGCCGACGTTTGTCGATCGGCCGGAGGAACGCCACACAGTCGGCACCGCGGCCCAGGCCGAGCTGGTGGCGATCGTCCGTCCATGACCTCGCTCAGAGTTGCAAGGCCATGCCCACCGACGCCGGCGCGGTCTGCGCGAAGCCGTACTTGGTATAGAGGTGGTGTGCATCGCCGTCCGCGATCAGTGAGACATACGCGGTTCGTGGCGCACGGTCTCGTAGTCGCCGCATCAAGGCGCTCATGATCGCCTTGCCGACGCCCCGGCCCTGGTGCTCGGGCAGGACGCACATGTCGACGATTTGGAAGGCGGTGCCGCCGTCACCGATGACGCGGCCCATGCCCACCGGCCGCGCGTCGTAGTAGGCGACGACGGCATGCCATGTGCCGGCCAGTCCCGCCGTGGCCGCCTCGGGCAACTTGGGACTCAGCCCGGAGGAGGTCCGAAGGCGCCGGTAGACCTCGGCTGTGGGGGTCTCGGCACGGATGACGTAGTCCATGGTGCTCCTGTGAAGTTCGGCGCCCGCGCCGGTTCGTGCGCTGACCGGGGTCCAGCTGCGACGGGCCGCCCGCGGGCCGGTTACCGAGTTCGGGGACTCGGTCAGGGTTTCCCGCGACAGGTCGAGCTCCGCGCCCAGCTGGGGCAGGGCGACCGCCACGACGGTGACGTCCAGGGGATGGGGCTCGAATCGGTCGCGGTCAGGGATTCGGACACAGGATCACCTCCGGGTTAAGTCGTACAGCCGTTGTTCAACTTAGGTCCGGGTACCATAACCCGTACAACCGCTGTTTGACTTAAGGAAGTTGCATGGCTCACTCCGCTGCCCGGCCGGCCCGCCGGGCGGACGCGCGCCTGAACGCCGAGAAGATCGTCCAGGCGGCCGTCAGCTGCCTCGGGCGCAGCGCCGAGGCGAGCATGAACGACATCGCCCAGGAGGCGGGCGTCGGCAGGGTGACCCTGTACGCGCACTTCCCGTCCCGGGAGGCGCTGGTCGAAGCCACGTTGATCCGGCTGCTGGCCGAGGGGGACGAGGTGCTGGCGGCCGTCGATCTCACCGGCGATCCCCGCGACGGGCTGCGGGCGCTCATGGAGTCCGGCTGGCTGCTGATCGCCCAGGCGGCCTCGATCCTGCAAGCGGCGCAGACGGCCCTGCCGCCCGGCCGGGTACAGCAACTGCACGCGAAACCCGAGCAACGGGTCCATCACCTGATCCGCCGCGGTCAGGCCGAAGGCGTCTTCCGCGGCGACTTTACGGCCGACTTGCTGGCCGGCGTCCTGCACCACCTCCTGCACGGCGCGGCGACCGACGTCGCGGCCGGGCGGCTCGCCGCGCCAGATGCGCCGCGCCTGGTCGCTGAGATGGCCTTGGCCGTCTGCGGGAACCCACCTGCCGCACCCGCGGAGGCGCGGGCTGAGCCCACGCCACGGCGTTGATCGCCACTCGACAGTGCGGCACGGCCCGCCGGTAAACCGAGTCCACGATCGCGTATTCGGACGGCACAGATCGGCACGGCCTTTCCCCAAGCCCGGCGCCGGATTTCGCACTGGAGGTCAGGCGTGGTCCGGCTGCGTGCCTGCGGCATACGACGAGGTCCGGATCACCGGCCGCGGGTCGGTGATCCGGACCTTCACCCCGGGCCGGGCCCAGGCTGCCAAGGCTTGTCCCGGCGGGTTACTGCTCGTGCGGGGCCAGCCGGACCCGGCGCAGCAGTTGGGCGTTGAGCGCGACCACGATCGTCGAGGCGCTCATCAGCACCGCCCCGATCGCCGGGCTCAAGGTGATCCCGGCCCAGGCCAGCACGCCGGCGGCGAGGGGGATGGCGATCACGTTGTAGCCGGCCGCCCAGGCCAGGTTCTGGATCATCTTGCGGTAGGAGGCCTTGGACAACCGGATCACGCCGGTGACCCCGCGCGGGTCGGAGGAGGCCAGGACCACGCCAGCCGACTCGATCGCCACGTCGGTGCCAGCGCCGATGGCCAGGCCCACGTCGGCGCGAGCCAGGGCCGGCGCGTCGTTGACCCCGTCGCCGACCATCGCCACCTTCAGCCCGCGGGCCTGCAGGTCGGCCACCGCGCGGTCCTTGTCGGCGGGCAGGACCTCGGCGAACACCTCGTCGATGCCGGGGCGGAAGCCCAGGTCGGCGGCGACGGCCTCGGCGACCGGCCGGGCATCCCCGGTGATCATGACGATCTTCCGGATGCCGTTGCGGCGCAGCTGGTCGATCGCCTCGCGGGCCTCGGGGCGGATCTCGTCCTCCAGCGCGAACGCGCCGATCACCTGCACCTGCCCGCCGCCGTCTTCCTGGTCGAGGAGGAGCAGGTGCAGCACGGCGGCGCCGCGCCGTGACCACTGCTCCGCAGGACCGGTGAGTTCGTGCGGCACGGTCGCGCCGAGTTCGCGCAGCAGGGCGGGGCCACCTACGGCATAGGTGTGCCCGTCGACCTGCGCCTGCACGCCGCGGCCGGTCAGGGATCGGAAGGCGGTGGCCGTGGCCGTCAGGCCGCGGTCGTGGGCGACCGAGGTGAGCGCGCGGGCGAGGGGGTGTTCGCTGTCGGCCTCGACCGCGCCGGCCAGGCGCAGCACCTCGTCCTCAGTGAAACCGTCCGCCGGGGCGGTCGCGGTGACCGTGTGGGCACCCTTGGTGAGGGTGCCTGTCTTGTCGAACAGGACGGTGTCGATGGTGCGCATCCGTTCCAGGGCGAGCCGGTCCTTGACCAGGATGCCGGCCTTGGCCGACAGCGCCGTGGACAGCGCGATGACCAGCGGGATGGCCAGGCCGAGGGCGTGCGGGCAGGCGATCACGAGGACCGTGACGGTGCGGACCACGGACTGGTCCAGGCTGCCGAGCGCCCACCAGACCACGAACGTCACCATGGCTGCGGCGGCGGCGATGTAGAACAGCATGGCCGCGAACCGGTCGGCGAGGACCTGCGCCCGGCCGCCGGCGGCCTGTGCTTGTGCGACCAGGCGGCCGATGCCGGCCAGGGCGGTGTTCTCGCCGATCGCGTCGACGCGGACCCGGATGGCCGAGTCGGTGGCGACCGTGCCGGCCACCACCCGGTCGCCGACCGTACGGGCCACCGGCCGGGACTCTCCGGTGATCATGGATTCGTCGAGTTCGGCGGTGCCGTCGACGATGCGGCCGTCGGCCGGGACGCGGGCGCCGGATCGCACCAGGACCGTGTCGTCGACGGCCAGGTCGGCGACCGGTACGCGCTCGACCGCGCCGTCCGGTGTGAGCCGTTCGGCGTCATCGGGCAGCAGCGCCGCGAGGGCGGCCAGGGCACCCTGGGCCTGGCCGATGGCCTTCATCTCCTGCCAGTGCCCGAGCAGCATGATGGTCACCAGCGCGGCCAGCTCCCACCAGAAGTCGAGGTCGAACCAGCCCAGGCTGGTCGCCAGCGATGCCAGGTACGCGACGGTGATGGCCATGGAGATCAGCAGCATCATGCCGGGTGCCCGGTCCCGGACCTCACTGACGGCGCCGGCCAGGAACGGCCAGCCGCCATAGCAGAACACGACGGTGCCCAGCACCGGCCCGACCCAGGTGATGCCGGGGAAGTCCAGGGTGTAGCCGAACCAGTCCATGATCATGTGGCTGGTCGCGACGATCGGGATCGTCAGGGCCAGGCTCAGCCAGAACTTGCGGCGGAACGCCTCAGGGTCGTGCCCGGCGTGCTTGTCGTGCCCCTGGTGACCTCCGGCGTGCCCACCGGTGTGGCCTGGCATGTCGTGCCCGACGGGGTGGTGTTCGTGCGCGGGCATCGGGCGAGCCGCTGATTCCGGCGCGCCGGGGTGGCCCGCTTGGTCGTGCGTGGACACGCCACCGGCCGCGTGGGGTGCACCGCCGTCGCGGACCTCGTGCTCGTGTTTGTCGGCTTGCATGTCGACCACCTCCGACGCCAACATATACCCCCTGGGGGTATCCGGCAACCGTTCCGAGCGTCACACCGCCGTCGGTGAGCCATCGTTTACCCCCAGGGGTAAGCGGTAACGGGGAACAGCAGATGTGATGTGATCAACCGGGCGACGGTGCTCTCGGGATCGCGCGCTAGCGTGAACCTGTGAATGGGCAGCAGACGCTGACGGCCGGGCGGATCGCCCGGTGGGTCCTGCTGTCCTGCACGCTGTTCGGCCTGACGGTGATGCACACGCTCGGCCACACCGGTCCGCGGGCGGGCGCGCACCACACTCCCGGCACTGCCGCGATGGCCGCGGCGGGCGGGCCCCACGCCTCCGGGGCCATGCCGGCTCTGGTCCCGGCTGAATGCCCTGGTGGTCATTGCGACGGTCATGGCTCCGGTGGGATGAGCGGGTGGAGTGTATGCCTGGCCGTTCTGGGCGGACTTATCACACTTGTACTGCTTGTGGCGCTTTTGTCGTGGATGGTGTCCAGCCGAAGGCGGACGCGGGAGAAGCAAGCCGGGCGTTCGCCGGTGCCCCGCGGCCCGCCGCGCCGGAGCGCGGGATTGTCTTTGGTGTCCGTGGCGGTGCTGCGCATATAGCGGCCCTACCTCGGCATGCCGCCGGACCAGCCGGCGGGCCGAGGCGCTCGCGCACGCATTCGTTCATGACATCGAAAGGCTTTTCACGCAATGATGCGTTCACCCATGCTGCCCTCCACCATGCTGCGTCGTGGCCTAATGGCTGGCGCCGCCGTCACCGCCACGCTGGTGCTGTCCGCCTGCGGCGGCGCAGACTCGTCGTCCGATATCGGCATGAACCACGGCGGGACGGCCCCGACGACCTCCGCCGCGCCGGCGTCAGCGAACGCGGCGTTCAACGACGCCGACGTCACCTTCGCCCAGATGATGATCCCGCACCACCAGCAGGCCGTGGAGATGGCGGCGATGGCCGACGGCCGCGCCGCCAGCACCGAGGTCAAGGACCTCGCGGCGAAGATCAAGGGCGCGCAGCAGCCCGAGATCGACACCATGAACCAGTGGCTCACGGCCTGGGGCAAGCCCGCCGCGGCAGCTGACCAGGGCCACGGCTCGCAGTCTCACGGCATGATGTCGGACGCCGACATGGCCAAGATGATGGACGCCAAGGGCGCCGAGTTCGACAAGCAGTTCCTCACCATGATGATCGCCCACCACGAGGGTGCCATCACCATGGCCAAGGACGAGACGGCCAAGGGCTCCAACACCGAAGCGAAGGCCCTCGCCGGAAAGATCGTCACGGATCAGCAGGCGGAGATCACGACGATGCAGGGCCTGCTCAGCTAGCTGTAGTCACAGGCATGCGCGGCCGGGACACGGGTTCCGGCCGCGCACCGCTGCGCCTCGTGCCGCAGGCGTGCGCAGCGGCCGGGTCGCAGCGAATGACTACGGTGACCGCCACGGCGATGGCGACCTATGACCCACGCTGGCACCGGATCATCGGCGAAGCGCTGCGCATCCGCGTCCGCGGGCCTGCCCGGTACCGCAACCCGTGGCGGCGCCGCGCCGACCTGGTCGGGTTCGTCGACGAGGCATTGCGGCATTGATCGGCCGCCGGCCCGGATCATCGGGTGTGTAGGAGCGGCAGCCGCCGGCCGGGACAGGCAGCGCGGCGGCGAGGTTGTCATCGGCCCGCTGGTGACGGGCTCGCCTCAGAGGGCGCACCCGGCGTGGCGTGCGCACCATGATCGCCGACTTGGGCGTCGAACCAGTCGTGCAGGGCGGCCACGACCGTGGTGTCGCCACTGTCGTAGGTGATCCGGGCGCCGGTGCCGGTCGTCGCGTACTCGACGGTGACCCCGCCGGGGCTGTCGCGTAGAACGGCGAGCCCGGGCATCTTCTCGCCGTGGATGCTGGCCGGGTCGGTGAAATCGCCGAGGCGGAACCGGTCGGCCTCCTGCTGCAGGTGCTGCCGGATGAGGGCGACCTGGCCGGCGTCCTGCGGGTCGTCGGCGACGACGGTCTGCACACCGCCGCTGCCCTGATCCACACCGCCGCCGACGAGATCGAGGCCGGCCGGCTCGACGCGGGCACCGCACCCGACCCGCTGATCGCCACCCTGCACGCCGCGCTGCGTACCCCCACCGAGTAAACACATGCCGAACCGGTGACGCGGGTCCGCAGCGAATTCGCCGCCGCAGCGACCGGCCCACCCGCGATGTCGTAGCCTTGTCCGGTGAGCCGACCCCAGCCGTGCACAGCAGCGCCGTGGCTGCTGCGCGCGCTGCTGGTCCTGCTCACCCTGACCGGGCTCGGCATTTGGCAGGGCGGGCACTGCATCGGCGACACGTCCGCCCCACAAACGACGAAGGTCGCCGCGCTCTCGGTCGCGTCGGCCACCACCACGGCGATGTCCGCGCAGCACCATGACCCGCACGCCTCAGGAATGTCGAGCACGACCGCGGACGAGTGCTCCAGCGCGCCGACCATCGTCACCCGCACCACGATGACGGCCACCTCCGTGCTCCCGGCCGTTGAACGCACCGCACCCGTAGCGTCATCGTCGCGTCCCTCCACGCCACGATGCTTCGCGCCCAGCGTCGTCCTGACTCGCCTCGGCGTCAGCCGCACGTAGGACACCCCGGCCGGTCGCCGCAGCCTGATCGCTGCGCGTCCGCATCCGGTAGACCGCGCTTTCCGCGCCGTTTCGCCGCCTTCACGCGGCGAGTGCCCACGTACGTCTTTCCCCGCGTCGAAAGTCGACCCATCGTCATGAATCTGTACGCCATCCTGCTCACCGGCCTGTTCGCCGGCGGCGTGTCCTGCGCCGCCGTGCAAGGCGGACTCCTCGCCGGCCTCGTCATGCGGCAACGCCAACACACCACTGCCACCTCCGGTCGGCCGGGGCTGGCCGCCCGGCTCGCCGACGACCTCGCCCCCGCGGCCGGGTTCCTCACCGGCAAACTGCTCTCGCACACCCTGCTCGGCGCCCTGCTCGGTGCGTTGGGCGCGACGGTGCAGCTGTCGGTCACCGTCCGGACCATGACGCAGATCGCCGCCGGTGTGCTCGTGGTCGTCTTCGGGCTCGCCCAGCTCGGCGTGCCCGGCTTCAGCCGCGTCATGGTGGAACCACCCGCCTCCTGGTCCCGGCTGGTGCGCGGCCGTGCCCGGTCGACCAGCGCCGCCGCGCCCGCATTGCTCGGTTTCGCCAGCGTCCTCATCCCGTGCGGGGTGACCCTGTCAGTGGAAGCGCTCGCCCTCGCCTCCGGTTCCGCGGCCGCCGGCGCCGCCATCATGGCGGTGTTCGTGGCCGGCACCGCCCCGCTGTTCACCGCGCTCGGCTACCTGGCCCGCAAGGCCGCTGGCGCCTGGCGCGGACGACTTAGCATCGCCACCGGCGTCGTGGTGCTCGCCATGGGCGTGTACACCCTCAACGGCGGCCTCGAACTGTCCGGCTCACCCCTGGCCGCCTCCCGGGTCGCCGAAACCCTCGGACTCGGCGACCCGCCGGTGACCAGCCGCGCCGCCCCCGACGACGCGCCGCCGCTGTCCACCACCGCAGACGGCACCCAGCAGGTCATCGTCACCGCGGTCACCGGCGCCTACCGGCCCGGCAACATCCGCGTCACCGCCGGCACACCCACCACCCTGATCGTCCGCTCCCGCGATGCCGACGGCTGCGTACGCGCGTTCGTCATCGCCGACCGCGACATCCAGCGCATCCTGCCGGCCGACGGAGACACCGTCATCGACCTCGGCGTTCTCAAACCGGGCCGGCTCGACTACTCCTGCGGCATGGGCATGTACACCGGCCACCTCACCATCGTCGCGGCGGGAGAAACCGCATGAACCCCACCGGAGCCGACCAGCCGCTGCCTCCGCAACGCACCACCCACACCTGGCGCAGTCCCGCCGGCGTGTGGAGTTACGACACCTGGGGCAACCACGGCCGCCCGATCGTGCTGATCCCCGCGGTGATGTTCGACCGGGCCATGTGGTGGCCTACCGCCGCCGAGCTGCGCCCGCACGCCACCGTCATCGCCGTGGACCTGCCCGGGCACGGCGGCTCCTCGGCCCGGGACCGGTACGACCCCGACGACCTGGTCGGCGAGCTGGCCCTGCTGCTGCACACCCTCGGCGTGCGGCAGGCCCCGATCGTGGTCGGGCACGCCTCGGCGGCACCTTTGGCCGTGCACTTCGCCGTACGCTGCCCGGTCCACGCCGTCGTCATCATCGACCCACACGACTCGGTGCCGGAGCTCGACCAGTACGTCAACGGGTTCGATCTCGACGCCGTTCCCGCCCACTACCGGGACCTGGCCACGCCGGCCACCGACCCGCGGCTGCTCACCGCCTACGCCCGCGTCATGCGCATCGCCGATCCGGCCGGCCACCCCGCCGCCGCGGGCCAACCGGCCCAAGTGGCGATCCACAGCCAGCAGCCGCCACGATCCCTCGTCGCCGACGCCCGGTGGCGCCACCACGTCTACAACCTGCCGGGCCGATTCGCCCACCTCACCGCCATGCCCAGGTTCGCCGACGACATCCTCGCCCTGCTGCGACCCGACCAGCCCGCCGCCCAGCGCCAAGGAAGCCACCTGCGATGAGCACCACCACCTACACCCTCACGGTGACCGGCATGCACTGCGGCAGCTGCGGCCTGCTGATCGACGAGGCGATCGAGGAAACCGCCGGGGTCCACCGATCCCACACCTCGGTCCGTGCCGGCCGCACGGTCGTGGACGCCGACCCCACGGTCATCGACCACCACGTTCTCATCGCCGTCATCGGCACGCTCGGCTACACCGCCCGCCTCGAGCCGGCCTGACCTCATGAAGGACCGATGAGCCCCCCACCTCCCCAGCACCACCCACCCATCGCCCCGCACCCGGCCCCGGCGTGGGCGCGCCGACCGACACTGCTGCTGATTCCCGCCGCACTGCTCACTGCCGCCGGCATGCTGCTGCTGTGGCCACCCGACACACCCGACCCGGCCGCCGTCTGCGGCACCGTGACGCTGACCAGCGGCGGGCAGGACTACTCGATCGTGGACTGCCAAAGGTCCACGCAACTGTGGCTACTCGGCGCCGCATTCGCCCTGGCCGTCGTCGCGTTCGGCCGCTGGCGCGGCCTGGCCGCCCTGCTTGTCAGCCTCATCATCACCGCAGCACTGTCCGGCTTCGTCACCGCCTCGGTCCACCTGTCCGGCATCGCCGACGAGACGGCGAACCACCTCACCATCACCCCGGGCGAGGTCAACATGCGCGGGCTGCTGCCGGCGGGCATCGTCATGGGCACCATCGTCCTGATCACCGCCGTACCGATCGCCACCGCACTCGCCGCCGTGTCGGCCGTCCACCACCACCGCCCAGTGGACGAACAGCACGACCATGACCCCCGACCAGTCATCGAATCCGCTCAGCCGGCGACGCGACCGCAGGCGGAGGACCCGTGGGCCGCGTTCGTCGAGCGGCACCCAGGCTGGCGAAATGAATAGCCCCCTCGTCGGCCCGGGCATGCCCGGCCCGACACTGCCAAAAGCGAGGCACCGATGACGTCAGCCGAAGACCAGAAGGTCGTCGAGGACACCGCGCCGACGGTCAAACTGCCGGCCCAACGACGATCCCCGCAAAGTCCCGCCGCACCACCGGGCACACCCCAGCGGCGGAGACACCGGCGGTGGATCGCCGGTGGTGTCGGGCTGGCGCTGGTTGTCGCCGCCACGGCCGGCGCCGGCGCGTACACGCTGCGCGGGGACGTCCCACGCGGCGTCACCGTCCTCGGACTCGACCTCGGCGGCAACAGCCGCGCCCAGGCGACACAGGCGCTACAGGAACACCTCGCGGCCCGGTCGAGCACCCCGGTGCCGGTCCAGGCCGACGGAGGCACCGGCACCATCCGCCCGCAGGACGTCGGCTTGCAAGCCGACGTCGCCGCCACTGTCGACGCCGCGACCCGCGGCCGGCCCGCGCTGTTCGGCCACCGCGACGTCGCGGTGGTCAGCCGCGTGGACGCCCAGCGTCTCGACGCCGCGCTGCGCCGTACCCTTGCCGGCGCGGGCCGGCAGCCGCGCATGCCCGCCATCACCTTCACCGGCACCACCCCGAAAGCGGTCCACCCCAAGGTCGGGCGCGGCCTGGACGCCGAACAATCCGCACACGCGGTGCGGGATGGCTGGCTCACCGGCCTCACCGTGGCCATCCCCCTCGTCGAGATACGGCCGGCCACGACGGCCGCGGACGTCGACCGGCTCCTGGCCACCCTGGCGCGGCCGGCCGTCGCCGCACCGGTCACCGTCACGACCGAACGCGGCACGCTCACCATCACCCCGGCCGCCATCGCGAAAAGCCTGATCCTGACCGCCGACCGCACGGGCATGATCACCCCACGGATCGACGACAAGAAGCTGCGCGCCGCCCTCACCGCCCAGCTCCGCACCGTGGAGAAGGCACCGGTGAACGCCCGGTTCACCTTCGCCGCCGGGCGGCCACGCATCGTCGCCGACGTCGCCGGAGACACTCTGGACCTGGCCGTCCTCGGCCCGCAACTGCTGGCCGTGCTGCCCCGCAGCGACCGACGCACCATCGCGGCGACCCTGCGCCCGGCCACTGCGAAAGTCACCGCCGCACAGCTGGCCAAGCTCGGCGTCACCGCACGGGTGTCGACGTTCACCACCACATTCCCCGGCGGCCTGCGCTCACCGCGCAGCCAGAACATCGTGCAGATCGCCAAAGAGGTCGACGGCGCCCTGGTCCTGCCCGGCAAGACGTTCTCCCTCAACGGCCACACCGGCGAGCGCAGCTACGCCCAGGGATACAAGGACGCACCGGTCATCCTCGACGGCAAACTCACGCCGGGCGTCGGCGGCGGGGCGTCACAGTTCACCACGACGCTGTTCAACGCCGCCTACTACGCCGGCCTGCAGGACGTCGAGCACAAACCACACTCCTACTACTTCAGCCGCTACCCCCCGGTCATCGAGTCCACGATCTTCTACCCGAATCTCGATCTCAAGTTCAGGAACAACACCAAGTACGGGGTACTGCTCGACACCTCGCACACCAGCAGCACGGTCACCGTCTCGGTGTGGAGCACCAAGGTCTACGACAAGGTCACCACCGAGTGGGGGCCACGCCGCGCCATCACCAGCCCGCGGTCGATCACCCTCGAAGCCGGCCCGAAGTGCATCGCCACCAACGGCATCGACGGCTTCACCCAGGACGCGTTCCGCCTCTTCCACACCGGCGGCAAGGTCGTCAAGCGGGAGAAGTTCACCTGGAGGTACGGCGCGGAACCACGTTACGTGTGCGGCCCGAAGTCCTGAGGCGAAACGGGAGGCCGGTGTAGTACAGCGATGGTTGCTGTCTCACTCCGCGGGTTCGTCACGGAATCCACGGCGGATCACCACACGAGCTCCGACCAGCCCCACGACGGCGAACGTGATCGCGGCGAGCGTGGAGACGATGAAGGCGGGCGAGGTAGGGCGCATGGCGTTCGCACCCAGGTTCGCGAAGATCACCGTGCTCGGCCCGATACCCAGAGCCGTAGCGGTCAGGAACGGCAACCGTCGCACCGCAGTCGTCCCGAAGGCGTAACTGGCCAGGCCGAACGGTGCCACGGGAATCAGGCGAACGATCAACACCGCGATCACACCGCGGCGCTGCAGGACACGGTCCACCGTGGCCAGCCACGGACGCCCCCGCAGAAAGTCACGCCCGAGCCGGTGACCGATCTCGAACGAGACCACAGCGCCCAGCAAGGCCCCGACGATGACGTAGGCACTGCCGGCAGCCGCGCCGTACAGCAGGCCTGCCGCGGCGGCGACGACACTACGAGGCACCATCGCCGACACCAGCAGCGCCGTGGCCGCGATGGCACCGACCGGACCAGCGTGCTGCAGCGTCGTGGCCATGCTCGCCAGATCGGGCAACCCGCCGGTGACCGCGGCCGCCGTCAGCGCGGTGAGGAGACCGACGAGCAGGACGAATCGTGTGCGTCCTGACGTGGATGAGGGACGAGGCGGATCCGCGGGCGCCGGGGGCGGGTCGGTCCTCACCACGGGTCGCCGCTTCAGAGCCAATGTGTCTACATCCGATTCTGTGGTGGTGGACGTGGAGAAACTACCCTGTGCGTCCCGCCCTCTCCCCACCCAGCGTCGGACATTCGCGCCGGCATGGACCGCCCGCGTCGAGACATGGAGCCTGCCGCGCCTGGGATCCACGGTGCCCACCTTGGACGCGGACTCGGTACCTGATCGCTCGTCGGTCTCTCGGTCAGGGGATGACGATGCTCTCGCCCTGCACAGAGACCGAGATTCTGGCGAGCCGGCCGGTCGCCGGTCCGCTGATGCGGGCGCCGTCGCTCTCCTGGAACCGGGAGTTGTGGGCCATGCAGGTGATGACACCGTCGCTGGGCGGGCTGACCCGCACTCCGCGGTGGGGGCACGTGGCGTCGAACGCGCGGAACTTGCCCGGCCTGGGCTGAGTGACGAGCACCCCATCGACGACGATTCCGCCACCGAGGGGACGCTCGCCGTGGTCGTCAGTACGAGGGGATCGGCAGCGCTGGGCGGCAGAGTGCCGGGTGGCTCATGCGGTGCCGGCGGCGGTTCCGCGCTCGCGCACCCGGTGAGCGCGAGCGGCAGCGACGCCGATCAAGCCAGGCGGCAGGTCCCGACGCGGCACCGAGCATAGATGCAATTGAAACACTTGCTACGGATGCTCTGTTCATCCGGAAAGCCTGGCGCCAGGTGCTCGCCACCGCTCGTTCCTGCTGTTCTCGGTGGCGATGATCGGCTCCTACGTGCTGAACTTCCAGGTCTATCTCGGGCTGCCCATCGAGGTGCGGCGGGTCACCGGCGGCGAGACCGGCGTGGCGATCCTGTTCGCCGTCTCCGGGTTGCTGACCGTGCTGGGTCAGGTGCGCCTCACCGGCTGGGTGACAGCACGGTGGACACCCGCCCAGGCCATCACCAGAGGCCTGCTCGTGATGGCAGCCGCCTTCGTACCATTGGCTTTGGCTGCCCTGGGTCGCACTGGTCGCGACCGGCCTGATCCGCGCGACCGGGATCGCGGTCCTGGGCCGGCAGGGGCACTTGGGCCCCCGCGAGCACCCGCCACAGGCCACCGGGCGGCCTGCTGTGGCGGCGACCCGCTGACCGCACAGCACTGAGGCAGTGACCCTTGAGCGGGCTGATCCACCGTCGTTCAGCCCGCTCAAGGGTCCACATTCACGTGCTCCGTGCGAGCTGCACCCCCGGGGCTGTCGCTGCGCGGCATCGGTTTGGCCCTGTGGACGTAACGGTTCACCCACCGCCCGGCCGCGCCCTCCACCGAACGGATGATCTCCACCCCACCGCCCGGCGCCGAGTTTCCGCCGCTGGGGGCGTTTACGGCCACATTCTCCCGACCTTGACTCAGGCCATGATCGACCTCGATGCGGCTTTTTGTGTGTTGTGTTTCACCCGTAACCCTCGACGAATGGTGATCACTTCAACACGGTAAGTACCGGCATTTGTCACAGCGCGGTTACAAACCGGACAGTGTTCCATGTGCCAAACACGTTCGGTAGTCGAAACCACCCCAGCGGTCCGGCCGGAAATCGGGTAGCAAGGGTGAGCCGGTAAGCAACCGCTCGCCGCTCGCACCGCCACGGACCACGCCGAGCCCTGCCCCGGTCCGAGCGGCGCGATCGTGATCGCGAACAACGACACAGGCATACGGGGGCAGGGACGGGGGACCCAGATTCGGTCCCACGGAACGCCGCTCGCGGCGAACCGATGAGGACCTCGGGGTGAAGCCACCATTGCGGTGGCCGGGCAACCTTCCCGCCCGAACCCGACAGCTAACCTCGCAGGCGTGCCGGAGGGATATCTCTACCGTGCACGAACGCACCTCGCACCGGCGCCCCCGCAAGACCGGCACCGGTTCCATCGCTCTGTCCCTGGGTCTCTGCCTCTGCGCCGGCCAGCTGGTCGCCACCGCGCCGGCATCCGCCGCGCCGGTCCCCGTCACGGCAGCGGCAGCGGCAGCGGCGACCGTCAAGCCCCGCATCACGAATTCCTACAACAGGAAGTCGATCGCGGCGGGCAAGACGGTTCGGGTGACCACCAAGCTGATCAACCCGAAGACCGGCAAGGCCGTCACCGGCAAGGTCAAGCTGCAGATCCGTGGCGGCAAGGCGTGGAAGACCTGGGTGACCAAGTCGACCAACTCCAAGGGCGTGGCGTCCTTCCTGACCAAGCCCGGCGGCTCGCTGTACTACCGGACCGTCTTCGCCGGCACCAAGGGCTTCGCCTCGGTGCGCAGCAGCCAGACGAAGATCACTGTGAAGAACAACGCGGCCAAGGTGATTGCCGAGGCCGCGAAGCACAGGGGTGCCCGTTACGTCTTCGGCGCCGCCGGCCCCAGGCAGTTCGACTGCTCCGGCTACACCATGTACGTCTACAAGAAGGCCGTCGGCAAGAAGCTGCCGCACAAGGCCAACTCGCAGCAGAAGTACGGCAAGGCCGTCAGCAAGGGCAACAAGAAGGCCGGCGACCTGCTGGTCTTCCGCTCCGGCTCCTACGGCACCCACGTCGGCATCTACGCCGGCGGCGGCTACATGTGGGCCTCCCCCCGCGCCGGCAAGACCGTCCAGAAGCAGAAGGTCTACAGCAACAGCTACGTCGTACGGCGCCTCGTCTCCGCCTGACGATAACTGCCGACTCATGAAGTGGAGCGCGCCCTTTCGGTCGTGCTCCACTGGCATTCCCCAAATGAGCAACGTGCGGCAGGGGAAGCGTTGTCGCCTCATGCGAATGGCAGCGCCAGCGAAGCGCGGGCCCGGCCGACGGACCACTTCGATGTGGTCGGCGCGGGCCTGGGGTGGCGCCGACGTCATGTCCTTCGATCCCCGCACGGCACTTCCTCGAGCCGCCCTTCACGACTTGCAAGCTGTGAAAGAGCACCCCAGGCCGGCAGGACCGGACGGCGCATGTCTGCTGCCGTCAACACAGTCGCCGACCCAGACCGTTATGCCCAACCCGCCGCTGAGGTGCACGCCGGCAGAAACACCACATGAATCGCCCGGCGTGTCCTTTCCGTCGCGCACCATCGGTCCAAGGGTGCTCTTCGTCATGGCGCGGGAACCGCGTCGGTAGCGATGTCCTTTCATCTCGGCAACCCCGCGGTTTGGGAGATCAGGTCGCGTCGGGCTTCACGCTGCCCCTGCGCGTAGGTCGCAGCCCGGTCAGGGCTACCGCGACAAGTCGGTTCACTGCCGCTTCGGACGGCAGACTGCCGGCTGCGCCGAGCGCGTGGAGGCAGTAGGTCGCAAGCTCGTCAGGCGCGACATCATCGCGCAACTCCCCTGCGGCGGCGACCTCGGCCAGCAGGTCTTGAAACAGGTCGATGAGCTGCTGTTCCGCACCGGAGACCCGCTCCCCGCGGTGGAGGAGGGCCGCGAGTTCCTCGGTTCCGTGTCGCTTGCGGTAATAACAGATGAGCGCGTACCGGCCCAGTACTGCTTGGAGCTTGTCGTACGGCTTGCTCGGCTTGGCCCGCAGCTCGGCGAGTTCGGTCAGGTGACCGGCAACGTGACGTTCGTGATGGGCGGCCAGGATCGCCTCGACGTCCGGGAAGTACTTGTACAGCGTGGCGCGACCGACGCCGGCCTGCTTGGCGATCTGACTCATCGTGACCGACATCAACCCGTGCTCTCTCACCAAGGCCCACGTGGTTTCCAGGATCGCCTCGCGCACCGTGCGACGGTGCGCCTCGATCGTCGTGTCCCACAGCTTCGGCACCCGCAAACTATAACACCACGTCGATACCGCGACAGTGTGCTTTGATATATACATAGTGTCTCGCAAACGATGATCGATGACGGAGGATTGTCATGGTGGACCCGCCCCGCTCCCCGGCCGCAAGTGACGGATCTGACGCGAAACCCGGCCATGGGTCGCCTTCCGGCGGGCAGCCCAAGACGCCACGGTGGGTGAAGGTATCCGCGATCGTCGTCGGTGCCTTCGTCCTGCTGGTGGTCATCGCGAAACTCACCGGCCTTGGGGGAAGCCACGGCCCCGGTCGGCACAGCGGTGCCGGCCGGCCGGCGGCGCTCAGTAGCGTCGACCTGCCGGTCTCCCCGGGCGGCGACCGGCACAGCCGGCCGGCCAGGGCGAGCAGCTACCGATGACCATGCCGCCCCGCCTACGCAAAGTCGTGCTCACCGCGCACGTCACCACCTCGGTCGGCTGGCTCGGCGCGATCTTGGCCTACCTTGCGGTCGACATCACCGCCGTAACCAGCCAAGACATCCAGACGGTGCGGGGCGCGTACGCCACAATGGAGGTCATCGTCACGTCCGTGATCGTCCCGCTGGCCCTCGCGTCAGTGCTCATCGGGATCGTCAACGCGCTGGGCACGCCGTGGGGTCTCCTACGGCACTACTGGGTGCTGGCGAAACTGCTGCTGACCGCCTTCGCCGCCGCCGTCTTGCTGCTCGAGACGCAGACCGTGACCCACCTGGCAACGACCGCGGCGACCAGCGCCGACCCCCGCGGATTGCCCGGCACACTGCCCCACTCGGCCGGCGGCCTGGTGCTGTTGCTCATCGCCGTGACTCTCTCGGTGTTCAAGCCGCAAGGCGTGACCCGGTACGGATGGCGTAGACGCAACGAACTGCGACGTGACAAACGGGCTTTGCGCACGGCGCCCATGGCGTAGATGCACGGCAGCATCGGCGTCACGCCGTGGAGGCTTTCCCGCTGCCACCGTTGCCGCAGTGAGTGGCGTGGGCAGGACTCGCAGAGTGAGGCCGATGCGGGCGAGGCTGGCCGGGATTGCCGCGAGCATGGGCCACACCAGGGTTGGGGCCACCAGCAACACGGCGGTCACCATGACGGCGTTGACCTCCCGTGCTCCAGAGTCGACGTCTCTCGCTCTACCCGCCAGCCGGACGATCAACGTCGTGCTCCGCCCGACGAGCACGGCGGGCCCTCGCCCAACCATGCCCTCTCGCCTGTGGCAGAGACTGCTGGTGCGGCCGCCCGGTGATCAGGGCTCGTAGTCGTCGTCGCTACCACCGACCGATCATGGGGTCGGGATGATGGCCTTGCCGCACCGGTCTTCCAGGGCCACCCAAGCCTTCCCGCCCGCGGCGAAGACTTCCGGATTGGCCAGCTCGACCTGGTCGTAGGCCTTGCCCGGTTTCTGGTCGGCGAGGACGGAGATCTGGGTCGCGATGGCCTTCAGTTGCGCGGAGACGGCCGGGTCGGTGGCTCGATCAGCCAACTTCTTCATGTCAGCGGCGGCGATGGCGTTGAAGGAACGGACATCCTGGCTGCCACCCGCGTCCGCTGACGCGGCCGGAGCCGGCTGGTCGAGGTGGTCCACCTCGAAGTGCCGGAAAGCGTCACAGACCTCGGCGGTGTTGCCGGCAGCGGCCCGGCCGGCGCCAGCGGCGGCCGGTACGTCCTCGGCTTGGTTCTGGCATCCGGCGCCGAGAACGGCAAACGTGGCGACAGCCAGCGAAAGGGCGACCGAGCGAGTCTTCAACATGGTGGTGTTATCTCCTTGACCAGGGTGTCGTGCTGTGGCGACACCTATCCTCTGGCCGAAGGCCGACAACGGACCTGAGTACAACTACCCATTTCGGAGGCCGCCCCGACACCAGAAGCCCTGAGTCGCCTACACCTCGGTGTCGGATGCCTTGCGAAACCACAGATAGACGCCGGCCAGGGTGCATGCCACTCCTACCAGGACGATGGCCGACTCCACCACGCCGGGCATGTCGTCAAGGAACGGGAAGGCCTGGGAGACGGCCAATGCCAGGAAGGCGATCAGAAACAGTACGACTGCGACAAGACGATGTGGATTCACGACACCATTGAATCATGCGGGGTTGAGCGGAATTCCCGGCATCGAACGATAGGGTATCGTCGAAACGCCCTATCTGCCGGACATCTTCACCGAAGCTGACGGGGTGGGCACTGACCTCGCCCAGCATATTGGCTCGGACATCCTGTACCGGTCGGATGTGCCTTCGCTGCCCGACAATAGGCCGTGCTGATCCGCTCGAAGCGGGCGCCGGCATTCGGTGAGCTGGCATGTCGAGGATTCGGCGTGGGCCCGGAGGGCAGGGGAACTCAGAACCCCGGGGGGACCTCCGGTTGACACTGCTGGGTAGCCGGCTTGTGGACCGCTAGCCGTAACCGACAAGGCGCTCGCTCGTTGCGTTTTGATCCTGTTCTCAGGCCTCTATGGAGAGGTCTGTCCACAGGAAGGCATCAACATTAAATCTACCCAGGGATCGGATGACCAGCGGTTCATTCTTCTTTGCCTTGCCGCCATTCTAGCGCTGAGGTGGCTGGGTTTGAGGCGGCTCGGCCGCGCCCACAAGTGGAAGCATGCGGTGATGGAGGAGGCTGAGCCCCAGCCGACACCCCCGTCGCATGGCGCGTCGAGGCGTGTCCGGTCAAGGTGGAGGTCGTCTTCGGCATCCGGGGCCCGTGCGAGATGGGCCTCATCTGGGGGCCGTCTCCGGGCGGCGTGGAGTCGCCCGGCGGCCACGGTATGCGTGGCGCGGGCCGATCTCACCGGGCTATCGGATCGCCCACAGGTGCAGCCAATCCTTGGAGTAGATGACGAGGTTCCCGTCGGACTGGATCGCCAGCTGACCCTCGGCTGCCCGGGTCGGCCGGTGCGACACCCACAGCTCGGTGTCCGTGGCGTCGTAGGTGCTCAGCCGGCCGTCCGTCGTGAACACCGCCCGATCGGTCTTCGCCCCCCTGCGGCTGAACCAGCCTGACTTCCACTCCACGTCCCGGTGGCCGACGATGCGGACGGTCAAGCCGTCCTCCTCCACCGTCACGTACGCCCTGCCGATCTGACAGACCTCGCCGCGCTTCAGGGTGCCGCCGGGGTCGATGACGAAGGCTTCCATCCACAGGGCCTTCCCTAATCTGCTGTGGCTGAACTGGCACTTCGGTGAGTCGGACACAGGAGGTACGAACGCCGCGGCGGCACGCTCCCGGGCGAAGCGGTCCTCCATCGACGTGATTGTCAGCTGGCGCACCACGAGTCCGGTCGCCGCCATCAACGTGATCACCCCGAATGCCGCTGCTGCTATCCAGATCGATCGCCGCCGCAACACGCTGGGTTGGTCGGAAGGTGTCACAGCCACCGACACGGCACGGTCCGGATGCCCCGAGGACTGCGGCGATGGTCCGCCGGCCGATCGCTGAGTAGACCCCTGGCTCTGCAGCTTGTCCAGGATCCGGACGCTGCGTGCCTGGTTCCACAGCGCCTTCACCGTCCCGGGATCCTCGCCGGCGGCGCCGCACAGCGTCTCTACGGTGCGCCATGGCGGCACGACCTGCCCGGTCAGGTAACGGGAGAGGGACGAGTCGCTGCTGTGCGTGCAGACAGCCAGCTCTCGTAGACTCTTTCCGGATCGGACACGCAGCCGCTGCAGCTCTTCAGCCAGTTCCTGTTTCGCGTCTGCACGGGGAGCCCCGCCGTTGGGTTCATCGGTCATGTGCGGCGGCTACCCCTCTCCGACAGGTGTAGGTACGGCTCAGCAGCCTACCGATCCACCCGGACCGCGGAGCCGCTGTTAGCAGTTAGCCGACACTCGGCTTGAAGATCAACGAAGTTGACCTTGACTAGATCCAAGGCCACTATTCGTCGCCTGACAACCCTTGCCCCGAATCCGCCCCGGAACCGTCCCACAGGGTCCAGCAGCCCTTCTACGGCGCCTGGCGCAACGGCCAGACTCTGCACAGTGGCACTCCAGCGGCTGGCCTTCCGAGACACCAGGCCTGAATTCATCCATGGGGGAGATATGTCCGTCAGATGGCGTTCGCGCGTGTTCACCCGGCCCGACTCAGGAAATCTCTCGAAAGGGATCGCGGCCGCCGGCGCGGCCGTCCTGCTGTTTACTATGACCGACCAGGTCGTGCTGCCGCCGGCCGCGGCCGCGCCCGCCTGCCCGGCGTCCCGGGCCGACGAGCTGTCGGCAACGCTGGCGGCCCGGGCCTGCGGCGGTCGCGTCGAAGTGCTGTCGCAGCGCAACGAGACCACCCAGGTGTGGGCGCGCCCCGGAGGCGGCTTCAGCACCGAGATCTACGCCGGGCCGGTCCGATTCCGGCAAGGCGGCGCCTGGAAGGACGTCGACCTGACCCTGCGACCGACCGGCGACGGCGCGATCGAGCCGGTCGGCCACCCTCGCGGCCTGCGTTTCGCGGGCGCCGCCACCGGCACCGGCGAGCGGGTGCTGGCGCGTGTGGAGACGGCCGGTGACTCGGTCGGCATGCTGTGGGACGGGCCGCTGCCCGCACCCGTGCTGGCCGCCAACACGGCCACCTACCGCGAGGTGCGGCCCGGCGTCGACCTGCTGCTCACCGCCACGCGGCTCGGCTTCGAGCAGTCGCTGGTGGTCAAGGACCGTGCGGCGGCCGCCCGGGTGGCGACCATGACCGTGCCGCTGCGCAGCGAGAACCTGCGGTTCGTCGCCGACAGCCCGGCGTCATTCGCGATCCGCGACGCCGCGGGCCGGACGGTCGGGCGGGTGCCCACGCCGATGGCCTGGGACTCCTCGGTCGGTGCCAGCGGTGAGCGGGTGCGGGAGACCGCGTTGACCGTACGGATCGGAGCATCGGCGCCGCGCAAGGGCGCCGACGTGTCCCGCGGCACCGGCGACGTCGATCTGCGGCTCGCCGCCGACACCGCCTGGCTGCAGGACCCGAAGACCAGGTACCCGGTGACGCTCGACCCGCAGATCGAGCTCGACCCGGCGGGGGACACGCTGGTCCGCAGCGACGAGCTGTCCACCAGCGGCAAGGCCGACCACTCCGGCGCCGACTACCTCGCGTACGGCAAGGCCACCAGCTACCTCGCGCGGTCCTTCATGCAGTGGCCGGCGGCGCAGTTCTCCGGGGCCAGGATCACCAACGCCACGCTCAGTCTGTGGAACTGGTACTCGGGAAGCTGCGCGCAGACCGGCTGGCTGGTCTGGGACACCGCGCCGTACACCAACCCGATCTGGTGGGACACCGCGCCGGCGCTGCTGACCAACGACGGCTACTCCACCCAGACGGCCGGCTTCAACTCCTCCTGCAACGACGCCTGGGTGAACGCGGGTGTCGCGCCGCTCTTCCAGCGCGCGGCCAACGCCGGCAAGCCCACCGTCTACATGGGCCTGACCTCGTACAACGAGAGCAACCCGAGCCTGAGCTGGAAGCAGGTGCGGTCGCTGCAGGCGCCCAACCAGGCGCAGATCCCGGTGGTGCGCGTCGACTACGAGTACCCGGAACAGGGTGGGCTTTTCCGGTACGGCAAGAACTACCCGTACGGTCAAGCTGCGGTCGATTACATCTACTCCGACGAGGGCATGTGGAAGGACCTGAACGGCCTCGTGTACAAGTCCAACCGATATGGAGTTGAATATCTGGAAGATCCGGAGAAGTGCGACGGGGAGGTCTACCTGCCGGAACCTGAGAGGTTCGAACATGAGGGGCACGCTTGCGACAAGCGCGCGCTGATCGGCGAGGTCAAGCTCGAGAGCGCGCGCCAGACCGCCCTGGATATCAATAAACACCTGTTGTTCGACTACGACTACGACCTCAAGGTGGACCCGGCGGCGGGTGGGCACGCCTTCCACGAGCACTTCGCCCAGGGCCAGGGCGGGGCAGAGTTCGGGGACCCGTACATGAACTTCTGGTTCGACGACAACTGGCTGGCCCGCCACATGGCGCAGGCGTACAGCCGGCCGCAGCCCAACGGACTGAGCGACAACGGCTCCCACATCCGGTGGAAGGTCCTGTCCGGCGACCAGAACTGGAAACCGTACGATCAGCTGGCGATCCCGGAAAAAGACAAGAACCACCTGGACCGGCTCGCCATGGACGGCCTCTACTACCTGTCCGCCGGATCGCAGCAGACGGCCCTGGGCAAGTGGGACGCCTTCCGGGCCAAGACCGGGTTCATCTTCAACTCGAGCACCCGGATGTACACCTATCCGAGGCTGGAGCATTGGGACGAGGACATCGACCCGGCCGAGAACTACCACATCGGACTGGCCAAGCTCCTGATCGATCAGATCCTCATCCACCACACCGGCCTGACCCCCGTCCAGCGGGGTGACCTGAACCTGCACTCGGTCTCGCTGCGGGCGCTGATCATCAAGAACCAGCAGCGCAAGGGCGGTACGGGCCCGCTTCTCGGCTGGACGACCGATGCGGATCTGACCCACAATCCCCAATCGCTGATGAACACCGAGACGATCGCGGTCAACTCGCTGGCTTTGGCCGCGGGCGCCAAGCAGGTGTACAGCGCCGGGCAGGCGCCGCTGCAGACCCCCGCCGCGGGCAACTACACCCGGACCAACACCGGGCTGCTCCAGGCCGTACCCGGCACCAGCAGTCCAGGCCACATGTCGTTCGGGCCGAACCAGACCTTCGCTACCGGCTCGTACAACGCGGAGTTCGTGATGCGGTCGAACAACCCGGTCGCCGGCACCCAGGTGGCCAACATCGAGGTGTACGACGCCCGGACCGGCACCTCGATCGTCCCGCCGACGGTCCTGACCGCCGGCAGCTTCGCCGTCGACGGCACCTACGACAGGTTCCTCCGCTTCACCCTGCCGTTCACGGTCTCGTCGGCCAACAACAGCCTGGAGTTCCGGGTCTGGTGGTACGGCGGATCCAACCCGTTGGACATCGCCGAGATCCGGGTACGCTGACCACGAGGACCCGGCCCATCCGGCCCCGGTCCACACGGACCGGGGCCTGCGGCGTTCTCGCCCTCCGCTTGGACGCAGTCGTCGAGTGAGAGGATCAGGTCGGGTTCGGTAAACGTGTGGATACTGGAGTGCGTGAAATCCGGGTCGGTGACCGGCTCACGGTTCGTCAGCCAGAACACGACCGCCCGGATAACGGATCCGTCGAAACCCTCTGGGCACCGGACGGTGCCCTGCAACGCGCTGCAGCATGCCCTCGGCGATGTCGCCGGGATGCGAGAGGTGGCCGCGGCGGTCGGAGTGGATGAAGCAGATTTCCGCGGGATACGGCCACGCGTCCAGACGACTGGCTACGGCCGGGCCGGTACCTTCGGAAACCCGGCCGCGTAGTAGGCCGGCTCGATGGCTTCGCCTGGCTCGTCGCCGGTTGATCAGCATCGTCACAACCTCCTCCGTTGCCTCGTGCGCTCAGCACTCAAAGAAGACTGACGAGAGCCGATGCTCGCCGCCGGACGTCACCAGAGTGGCCGACGCCACTTGGCTAAAGATATTAGGCAGATGCATAGTGGGTTTAGGGAAGGGAGGTGATCGACTGTGACTCGACAAGGTGTGACGCCGGAACGCCTGGTGCGGGCCGGCGCCGAGCTGGCCGACGAGGTCGGCTTCGACGCGGTCACCGTCTCGGCCCTCGCCCGGCAGTTCAACGTCAAGGTGCCAAGCCTGTACTCGCACGTCCGGAACTCCCACGACCTCAAGACCCGGATCGCCCTGCTCGCCCACCAGGAACTCGCCGACCTCAGCGCCGCGGCCCTGGCCGGCCGGGCCGGCAAAGACGCGCTGATCGCCCTGGGCGACGTCTACCGCGACTACGCCCGGGACCACCCCGGCCGGTACGCCGCGGCGCGCATGCGGCTCGACCCGCAGACCGCAGCCGCCAGTGCCGGGCCCAGACACTCCCAGATGATCCGCGCGATCCTGCGCGGTTACCACCTGAGCGAGACGGACCAGACCCACGCCGTCCGGCTGATCGGCAGCACCTTCCACGGCTACATCAGCCTTGAACTGGCCGGCGGCTTCGACCACAGCAGCCCCGACTCCCAGCAGTCCTGGACACGCATCATGGACGGCCTCGACGCCCTGTTGCGCAACTGGCCCACGGAGTAACTCTCACTCCTTCTCAACGTGAGGTGACGTCATCAAACCCTGGACCACCACACCGATCACTCCCGACCTCGTCCGTGGCGCCGCCGAGCTGGAACGCACCGAGCACGGCCTACTGCCGCACCGGCTACCCGCCTGGGCCCGAGCCCAAGGCCCCGGTCCGCAACTCGACATGGTCGAGGCCCAACCCTCCGGCGTACGCATCCGGTTCCGCACCCGCGCCACCGCGGTCGAGCTCGACGCCGTAGCCACCCGGCGCGTCTACGCCGGCCTGCCGGCCCGCCCCGACGGCGTCTACGACCTCCTCGTCGACGGCCGCCTGGCCGGCCAGCAAAGTGTGCCCGGCGGCAACACCCTGACCATCGACATAGCCACCGGGACCACCGATCACCAGCCCGGCCCGGTGGGCACCGTCTCGTTCACGGGCCTGCCGGACATCGACAAAGACCTTGAGATCTGGCTGCCTTGGGACGAGATCACCGAACTCGTCGCCTTGCGCACAGACGCCCCCGTCGCCTCCGCCACCGACGACGGCCGGCGCGTCTGGCTGCACCACGGCAGTTCGATCAGCCACGGCTCCAACGCCGCCAGCCCTTCGACCACCTGGCCGGCGCTCGCCGCCGCCCACGGCGGTGTGGAGCTGATCAACCTGGGCCTCGGCGGCAACGCCCTGCTCGACCCGTTCACCGCCCGCACCCTGCGGGACACCCCTGCCGACCTGGTCAGCATCAAGATCGGCATCAACCTGGTCAACGCCGACCTGATGCGCCTGCGAGCCTTCGCCCCGGCCGTGCACGGCTTCCTCGACACCATCCGCGACGGGCACCCCACCACTCCCCTGCTGGTGGTCTCCCCCATCTACTGCCCGATCCACGAGGACACCCCGGGCCCCGCCTCCTTCGACCCCGAGGCCCTACCCGCCGGGGAGGTCAAGTTCGTGGCCACCGGCGACCCCGCCGAACACGTCGCCGGCAAATTGACGTTACGGGTGATCCGTGACGAGCTGGCCCGCATCGTCGAACAACGCGCCGCGAGCGACCCGCACCTGTACTACCTCGATGGGCTCGACCTGTATGGCGAACCCGACTTCGCCGAGCTCCCGCTACCCGACCGGCTGCACCCGGACGCCGCGACGCACCGCCGCATCGGCGAACGCTTCGCCAAACTCGTCTTCGCGAGCGACGGCGCCTTCGCCGCTACCCGCAGCGCCTGACGCGACGGGTCCGCCACCAACCGAAGCACCCGACCGGCCGAGCCCGCACGGCCTGTCGATACGTGTTCCGCACGTCTCACCATCGAGCTGGCCGTAACCGCGATCGCCGAGCGCCCACCAGCCGACGACGTTCTCCTGTCCGCCTGGGACCACCTCCTCTGCCGTCCCAGGGAAGTGCAGGCGGTGCTCGCCCTGATCGGGCCGAGCTTGAGCGTCCTGTTGCTCGACCGGCTCGTCCGGCGCGGCGACCTACGCCGGCCGTCGAGCGAAGAGTTCGGCTCCGTCGGCCTCCACGAGCTTCAGGAGGGAGGATCGGGCCGCCGGGATCGCGTGCTCTCCACCGTACGGAAAGCGCTTGTCGACGAGGCTGAGGCGCCGAACTGGACTGTCGCGCTCGCGGCGTTGTTGTCCGGAAGATCCCCTGGACGCCTACGGTCGTTGCTCGCGCGGCGAAGCTCGAGCGAGACGTCTGGGAAGCCCGGGCCGTCGCCGATGCGGCCGGCCGACGGCGAACTCGCGGCCGAACCCGAGCGGCTGCACCGGGTCCGCTTCGACATCGCCGTCCTCCTGTGCGGCGATGGCGGGGATCCGCACGTTACGTCAAGGGCAGGCGCTGTGCCGGGCGAGTTCACCTTCGTTCGATGATTGTTTGGGCGGTTATCGCGTGGCGCGGTATTCCTGTCTGGCCGCGACCGAGCCGGCAACCAGGGCAACGAGTACACCGACCAGCTGAATTGCGGTGCCGATCACCCCGCCGATGCCCGCGTCGCCGGTGAGGTTGCCGGTGCCGGCCCCGCTGACCACACTGGACAGGACGAACCCGACGATCACGAACAGTCCCAGGAACGCGCCGACGCTCGGTGCCCAGGCCCACTTCGCCAGACCGACGAACGCCGCGCCGATCGCCAGGATCAACAAACCCGGCGGCGGGTAGAAGGGGAACTCGACCCCCGACGCCCACAGCATCGCGATCCCGATGGCGCCGGCCACGAGGCCCCAGACAGTGAGGCCGCGTGGTGTTCTTGGCGATACATTGCCGGGCATTTCTTCCTCCTGGGTTCTGCTTCTGGTGGATCTAGGATGGCGATGCACTGACGGGAGGGCGTCGGCTGGGAAGCGGTGATCGGCGTACGCAAGCGGGCGTAGGCCACGGCCGCCAGCCCGACGTCATACGTGTCGTGCCCGACGACGATGATGTCCACGGTCGGTCGGCTGCACGGATCTGCCGCGGGTCGCGCTCGGTCCGGCCGTCACGCTGCGTACGGCTCGCTCGCGACGACACCGCTTCTGCGGGGAAGAATATAGGTCGACCGGCGATGGGTGCGCGTGTCAAAGGTGCGGCGGTGATCGAAAGACCGGATATCCCTGACGCAATGCTGGGCGACGGTGTGCGCGATGGCTGGGGCTTGTCCGTCGAGGAGATCGTCTTCATGCCGGTGGGCCTGGATGGCTCGGCGTGGGCCTACGAGGTACGCATAGTGGGCGGCGGCCGCCGTTTCCTGAAGGTGCGGACGGGCAAGTTCACCCGGCCGGCCCTACCCCTGCCGTCGTACCTTTTCGATCATGGATTGCCGCAGGTCGTCGCGCCGATCGGCGGAGTCCGCACAGTGCACGGCCTGCGGTTGGCGCTGTATCCGTTCATCGACGGACCGAGCCTGTGGAGCCAGGGCCTGACCGATGCGCAGTGGACGGCCTACGGTCGGTTCCTGGGCATGCTGCACACGATGGAACTGCCGGGCGAAGTTGCGGGGTTGCTCCCGACGGAGACGTACGCGAGCACGGCACCGCACCGTGTTCGGGCGCTGGCCGGCCCGGCGGCCGCCGATCCGGCGCTGGGACCGCTGTGGCGCCGGCATCGGGAGAAGCTGTTGGCCTGGGCGGACGAGGTTGAGCGGCTGGCACGCGACGCGTCGGCGGATCCTGCGCCGACGGTGGTGTGCCACGCCGACATTCATCCGGGCAATCTGCTGGCCGACGGCGACGATCTGCGTGTTGTCGACTGGGATGCGCCGATTCGCGCCCCGAGGGAACGTGACCTGATGTTCGTCTTCGGGGCTGACTTCGGCGAGCATCCGATCAACGTTCGCCGGGAGGCGTTGTTTCGCGCCGGGTACGGCCCGCTGGACCTGGACGACGCTCTGCTTCGCTACTACCGCTTGGAACGGCGGCTCGACGACGTGGCCCTATGCGCGGCGACCGTCCTCGACGAATCGGCGACCGAGGCGGCCAAGGCTCACGAGCTCGAGCCGCTTACCCGGATCCTCGAATCCTGACAGTCGATCCTGATAACGCCAGAGACCGCGCCTGCCTCGATCGACTGCACGCTCATGGCCGCGAGCAGCGCGTCGAGCGGAGTTGACCGATTGTCGCTGACGGCGGTGGTGTGACGGCTCGCTCAGTCGCCGACGAACAGGAGCGCGACGAGCCGGCCATCGAGCATTGGCGGCGTCATCAGTGGCCCGCGACAAAAGAGTCGCGCGCAGGCTGGGTGCGTGGATCTGTTTCGTCGACGAGTCCGGACTGTCGCTGAGACCAGCCAGGGCCCGTACCTGGGCCCGGCGCGGCAAGACCCCGATCGTTCGCGTCGCCGATCGTGGCGGGCGCTCTCGCCTTGACAGTGTTCCTGGAACACCGGTTGAACTGGGAGACACGACAGGGGGAGATCACATGAGCATGGAGTTTCTGCACCCGGACGAATTGCTACGGCCGACCGACTACTGGCCGGCCGCTGTCGCAACCGGATCCCGGCTGATCCTG
>NZ_QHHV01000679.1:0-604 GCF_003947245.1 Actinoplanes sp. ATCC 53533
GGACCTGGCTGAGCGCCGCCGCGTCCGCGGCCGGCGCCGACAGGCGCCGCAGGCCTTCGTGGTCGTATTCGTCGTTCGCGACTATCAGCGCTGTTCGGCGGCCGGCCACTTTCCGTCCTCTCCGGCCGCGTGCCGGTCGACGAACAGCTTGATCAGCCTCTCCTGTTCGGCGAGGCTTGCTTCGGACAGCTCGAGGACGTCCCCGCCGATTTCCAGCCGCACTGTTCGGCGTACGCCGTCGCTGCGGCCAAGCCATGATTTGATCGCGGTTACTACCGAGCGCAGCCCTTGCGCCGATTTGCCGAGAGTGACCAGCAGGCCGCCGACCACGGCAACATCGAACGCCCGAGTGCCGGCCGGAGGCCCACCGGCGCGCATAGCGATCACGTCCTCAACGTCGAGTAGCCGCAGTTGATCGCGTAGGTATCCGGTCAGAGCGTCGAGCCGTTCGGCGTCAGCTCCGTCCTCGGACAGTTGAATGCGAAGTGTTCCGGTCATCGGGGCATCCCTCATGCAAATGAAGCTCGGCTTGAGCTTCCTCTTGTCCACGCGCTGGCAATCGGTTGGTGACTCAGTCGGAGGCCGGTGAGATCAGCTACGTATC
>NZ_QHHV01000680.1:0-537 GCF_003947245.1 Actinoplanes sp. ATCC 53533
AAGTCGTCGACGACGGCCTCCACCACCCGCTTGATGTCGTAGGGCTGGTTCGCCGAGTCCGGGATCAGCTTGTCCAGATCAAGATCAACCTCGCTCGGCGCGAGGTCGGCGGGCAGGTCGAAGGTGGTCGGTTCGTCCAGGTTGTTGCTGGGCAGGTACGACAGCAGCGCGCGCACGTAGTCGATCGCGTCGTCCTCGTCGCTGGCCAGGTAGTGCGCGTTGCCGCTGCGGGAGTTGTGCGTGCGGGCTCCGCCCAGCTCCTCCATGCCGACGTCCTCGCCGGTGACCGTGCGGATGACGTCCGGGCCGGTGATGAACATGTGCGAGGTCTGGTCGACCATCACCGTGAAGTCGGTGATCGCCGGGGAGTACACCGCGCCGCCCGCGCACGGGCCCATGATCAGCGAGATCTGCGGGATGACGCCGCTGGCCCGGACGTTGCGGAAGAAGATGTCGGCATACAGGCCGAGCGCGACGACGCCCTCCTGGATGCGGGCGCCGCCGGAGTCGTTGATGCCGATGATCGGGCAGCCGATC
>NZ_QHHV01000681.1:0-558 GCF_003947245.1 Actinoplanes sp. ATCC 53533
GCAGCAGCCGGCGGGTGTGATAGCCGGCGTCCACGACCTTGGGCCGGACCCGGTAGCCGCCGTCCACCGTGGACAAGTCCACCTCGGCGACGTCGAAGCCCAGCTCGTTGAGCCGGCGGATGCGGCCCTCGATGTCGTGCCGGGCGTCGCGGGGCACCTCCTGCTCGTAGGTGACCTCGTGCCAGAGCCGCTCGTAGCGGGCCACGATGTCGTCGACCACGGCCTCCGGGTCGATCGCCTCGTGCAGCAGCTCGGCGGCCTCCAGGTCGAGGCACTCGCCGAAGATGTTCAGCCGCAGGATCTCGATGTCCTCGCTGCGCTGACCCTCGGAGAGCTTCGGATACAGGTTGCCGGTCTCCGCGTCGACCAGGTATGCCGCGAAGGCGCCCGCGTCCCGCCGGAACAGCGTGTTGGACAGCGAGCAGTCACCCCACGAGAAGCCGGTGAGGTGCATCCGCACGATCAGCGCGGCGAGCGCGTCGAGCAGCCTGTTCATCGTCTCGGGCCGCAGCATGTGGGAGAAGAGCGCCCGGTACGGCAGCGAGAACTGCAGGTGCC
>NZ_QHHV01000682.1:0-539 GCF_003947245.1 Actinoplanes sp. ATCC 53533
ATTCTGCGTGTGCTTGGGCATCATGAACTCTCAGCCTGTAGGTAGGCCGACTGGAAAGGTTACCTGAGCAGCGGGCTCAGCGTCGAATCGGGTGAGAAACTCAGAACGGCAGCGGCCGCTCGTTGTCCTCGCCCTGGAACGTGCCGATCTCCCGCAGCGCGTGCATCTTGTCGCGGCCACGCTCTATCGACGACAACGCCCTGGTCAGGAACTGTTCGAAGTTGGCCAGCGCGGTGTCGACGTAGTCGTCGACCTCCTCGCGCAGTCGCTGCGCCTCGGAGCGGGCCTCGGCGACGATCCGGGCACCCTCGTGCTCCGCCGAGACGGTGATCTCGTTGACCGAGACCAGCCGGGCGTGCTCCGTCTCACCTTCGCCGATGATCCGGTCCGCTTCGCGCTTGCCCGCGTCGATGATCTTGTCACGCTCCTCGAGCAGCGCCACCGCCCGGCGCAGGTCGCTCGGCAGCTCGGCGCGCAGCTCTTCCAGCAGCGCGATCATCTCGCCGCGGTCGAACATGAAGTTGGTCCGGGACATCGGC
>NZ_QHHV01000683.1:0-604 GCF_003947245.1 Actinoplanes sp. ATCC 53533
TCGGATGTCTTCGGGGTCGTACTTCCCGCCGCCGGTGCGTGCGGTGGAGATCGAGAAGGCTCAGTGGGGGTGGCACGAGGATCTTGGGCGTGCCGACTGTGGCCGATCGGATCGCCCAGACGGTCGTGGCTATGGAACTGGAGCGGAAGGCCGAACCGATCTTCCATCCGGACTCCTATGGCTATCGGCCTCGGCGGTCTGCGCTCGACGCCGTGGCCACCTGCCGCTCGCGGTGCTGGAAGACGGACTGGGTGATCGATCTCGACATCCGGAAGTTCTTCGACAGCGTGCCGTGGGACCTGGTGGTCAAGGCAGTCGAGGCGAACACCGACCTGCCGTGGGTGGTGCTGTATGTCCGGCGGTGGCTGCAAGCGCCGCTGATGCTGCCCGACGGCTCGTTGCAGGCCCGGGACCGAGGAACCCCGCAGGGTTCCGCGGTCTCGCCCGTGCTCGCGAATCTGTTTCTGCACTACGCGTTCGATCTGTGGATGGCGAGGAAGTTCCCCGGCGTCTCTTTCGAGCGGTACGTGGACGACGCGGTGGTGCACTGCGTCAGCCAGACTCAAGCACAGCATGTGCTGGCAGCGCTGCGGGAACGGATGCA
>NZ_QHHV01000684.1:0-646 GCF_003947245.1 Actinoplanes sp. ATCC 53533
CCATCAGCGGATCGCCACCACGATCCAGGAAGCATTGGCAGCGTCGGTGCACGAGGCTGCCCGTGCCCGGCAACAGGTATTCGATGCCGTTCCAGGGCTCGACCGTGTCCGCCGATTGACGGCCTCTCCCGACACGCTGTTGCGGGAGATCGGTCTGCTGCGGTGACGATGACATCCACAACGGGCGGGAGCCGACGATGATGACACCGACAGGCGACGAGGTCGAGGCCTCGATCCAGGCGCTGCATCGTGACGCCGGCGTGTGGTCTGGGATGGCCAACCAGTTGGACGCGTTCGGCCAGGTCGCGCGGGGCCTTTCGCTGAGTTCGTTCGAGTTCAGCGGGCTCGGTCATCTGGCCGGACTGGACGAGATCTACGCCTCGTTGCAGGAGCGGGTGGTCACTCTCCTCGACCAGGGCAGCACGAACTTCGACAACATCGCGGGTGCGTTACACAAGTCCGCCGATGACTACGACCAGGACGAACGTAACGCCGTCCACCGGCTGAAGAACGTGTACTGAGGGGAACGGCAAGTTCATGGCTGCTGCTGCCGGTGCGATACTCCGAGAGCGAGTTCCGCGAGATGCTCGCCAAAGCGGAGACGCTGATCAACGACGTCAACGCCAACGTTTCGAGCCTGTTCGAC
>NZ_QHHV01000685.1:0-689 GCF_003947245.1 Actinoplanes sp. ATCC 53533
ATGGTTCGAGCCTCGGCGTAATCCGCCACGTTACCCAGGATGCCGAGCATGGTGATCCCGACCGGCTCGCTGAAATTCAGGGTTCGGCGGGCCTCTTGCACAATCCTGCGCGGGTTTTCGACATCGGAGTCGACGTAGTCGGTGGCACCCTCGGGGCTGCTGTCCAGGAGGGCGCGGGCGTGCGCAAGAACGAGTGGGTCGTTGTCGACGTAGACCACGCACGCCATTGGCGCCAACCTTTGCGCGACTTCGTGCGTATTGTTGGCGGTGGGCAGGCCGGTACCGATGTCCAAGAACTGTCGAATCCCGACGCCGACGAGATGCGTAACCGCACGCACGAGAAACTTGCGCTGCTCGTGTGCCACCTCCACGATGGCCGGAAACGACGCGCGGACCTGATCGCCGACCATGCGGTCGATTTCGAAGTTGTCCCTGCCACCCAGGATGTAGTTCCAGACCCGGGCACTGCTCGGCTTGGTCGTATCGATGTTCGGCTTGGTCATCAACGACGTCCTTCCGCAGGAAGGCGAGACGGAACTAAAGGAGGATTCTACGGCTACCTGCGCCGTGAACACCAATCGCGTAACCGTGTCCGATTGGTCGGTGGTGACGCTCCGCGGGTCCGCCGTGTGCCGGGCATACTGTCCCTGCACCAGCCGGCTGCGGTAGGCGCTGGGCAGCGATCGACG
>NZ_QHHV01000686.1:0-584 GCF_003947245.1 Actinoplanes sp. ATCC 53533
ACCTGCCGACGCTCCTGGCGGGTCCGCTCCCGATAGTCGAGGACGTCACGCAGCAGCACCCGCCGGTGCCGGCCGCGCATGGTGTGTGCGATCTCGCCGTCGGTCAGCAGCCGGACCAGGGTCGGTCGGGAAACATTGAGCAGGTCAGCGGCTTCCTGGGTGGTCAGCATCGTGTTGTGTGGGGCGATGGTGATGGCCAGCCCTTCAGACAGTGCCACCACCACGTCACGCAGCACGCCGTACAACTCGACAGGGATGTCAATCTGCGAGCCGTCAGGGCCGACAAGCCTCGCCTGAGCCGGAGCTGTGACCCGGGCCAAACCGCGAGCAAGCCGGACCATGTCCGACGGATCATCGGGCGGCAGAACGGTCCGTTCACGAAGTGTGCTGGCCATGACCCCAGCATACCGATATTCGAAAAAACGAAGGCTTGCGCCGTCGCAGGACACCAGGCGAAGCCCACGCGACCTCGCTCGGTTCGCGCGGCGACGCACTTGTGGGCGGCGGGACTCGAACCGCGACCGAGGGATTATGAGTCCCTGCTCTAACCCACTGAGCTACCGCCCGTACCGGCGGCGATCCTA
>NZ_QHHV01000687.1:0-634 GCF_003947245.1 Actinoplanes sp. ATCC 53533
AGGCCTCGAGGTCCGCACGGGTGAAGATCTCCGCCGGCAGCTGGGCTTCCGCGCCGGTTTCCAGAGCAGGTTTGCTGGGTCATCGTGCGCCAATCGTTCAGAGGGCCGCGAGGGCCACGGGCTGGTCCTGGTGCCGCAACTCATGGAGCAGGTGCCGAGCCGTACGCAGGTTGAGCGCGGTAGCGGTCAGGGTGATGTTCGCCGTGCCGATCGTCGGCATGCTGCCGCCGCCGACCAGGTAGAGGTTCTCGTGCTCCCAGCTGCGCTGGTTGTCGTCCACGACAGAGGTAGCCGGGCTCGTGCCCATGATGTGGGTGCCGGCCAGGTGGTTGCCGCCGAGGATCCGGTAGCCCTCGCCCTCGAACTCCACGTACCCGTACTCGGACGGGTCGTAGTTCGTGTGGTCCTCCGCCCCGAGTTGGTCGAACAGCTGCCGCGACAGGCGACGGGCGAAGGCCGCGCCGCGCATCGTGTAGTCGGGGACCTTGAACGAGATCACCGGGCGCATGTTGCCCAGCTGGTCGCGGTAGCGGGGGTCGACGGTGACGCGGTTCTCCGGCTCCGGCAGCACCTCGATCATGTGGGCGAAGAGCAGTTGCTTGCTGACCTGGTCGACCAGGGACCGGCGCAGGTC
>NZ_QHHV01000688.1:0-555 GCF_003947245.1 Actinoplanes sp. ATCC 53533
CCCCGAAGATTTGCAAGAAGCGAGGAAGCGAACATGGCACGAGCGGTCGGCATCGACCTCGGCACCACGAACTCCTGCGTCAGCGTTCTCGAGGGCGGTGAGCCCACCGTCGTCGCGAACGCGGAAGGCTCCCGGACGACGCCGTCCATCGTCGCCTTCGCGCGCAACGGCGAGGTGCTCGTCGGCGAGGTCGCCAAGCGTCAGGCGGTGACCAACCCCGACCGGACGATCCGTTCGGTCAAGCGGGAGGTCGGCACGAACTGGTCCGTCGACATCGACGGCAAGAAGTACACCCCGCAGGAGATCTCGGCGCGGGTGCTCATGAAGCTCAAGCGCGACTCCGAGGCCTACCTCGGCGAGTCGGTCACGGACGCGGTCATCACCGTGCCGGCCTACTTCAACGACGCGCAGCGGCAGGCCACCAAGGAGGCCGGTGAGATCGCGGGCTTCAACGTCCTGCGCATCGTCAACGAGCCCACCGCCGCCGCGCTCGCCTACGGCCTGGACAAGGGCTCCAAGGAGCAGACCGTCCTGGTCTTCGACCTCGGCGGCGGC
>NZ_QHHV01000068.1:0-32970 GCF_003947245.1 Actinoplanes sp. ATCC 53533
GGGCGCCGCACGCGTACGCCGCCGACGCGTCCTCAGCGGGCTGATCAACGAATATTCCCAGGCTGCGTAGCCGAAACCGAGTTTTCGAACGGTACAGGCGCAGCCTTCGCGAGGAGTGCACCGACCGGCTGCTGATCTACCACAACGACACGCCCTCGCGGTGGTCGGCGAGTACGTGAACCACTTCAATAATCACCGGCCGCACCAAGGCCGGCAGCAGCTGCCGCCGAACCACGACCCTGCCGTCGTGATCGCGATGAATGCTCCCGTACGACGCCGGCGACGCCTCGGCCGCGTGATCAACGAGTACCACCGAGCAGCCTGACCTGATCTTCAAAGTACCAGCTCACGGCCACCACGGAGTTTCGGCACGGTACAGGCGCGCCGCGCCGTGTTCGCCTACCTCACCTACTACAACCACGACCGTCTACATTCGACGCTCAAACAGCGCACACCCCACGAAACCCGTATCTGCTACCGTCCACCCATCGCCCTGCGGCATGAAACTCCGGTGTCCGATCCCGGGGGTGGAACCTCAGTAAACGGGGGCCTAACCCCTGCCATCCGGGTCATGGGAGTTCGTGTCGGTGGGCGACTTGAAACCCCCCACTGGTAGTACCCATGCACAGCATGGGTACTCATGCGCCAAACATAGCAGGCTTGGGCCCAGCTCAGTCGGGATGCGGCGACGCGTCTCGCCTCGCACTGCACTACGCCTCGTCGACGAACCACCCATCATCCAGCTCATGCAGCAGAGGTCCGGGCGACGCCGGCCAACAGCGGCATGAACCGCTGCACCCACCGGTAGACCGTCACGTGGTCGACCTCGATGCCGCGCTCCGCGGGTCGCTTCTCACCGTCGTGATAGGACCGGCCCCAGCGCAGGTATACCGCACCACCCCCGCTACGGCCGGTCAGCCAGGGCACCTTGCGTGTGGACACCTTGAGCTCCCACCGCAGTCACGAGGCGATGCGGTGGCGCCTCGGGTCTTGGGTCAGCTCCTCAAGGACGACGGCGAGGGTGTCGGCCCAAGCGGCCACGGTGTCCGGCTCGAAGAGATCCGTGGAGTATTCGAAAGTCACTGTGACGCCGTCCGTGGTGGGTTGGCAGACGATGTAGAGCTCGGTTCTGGCGACGCCGGCCACCGCGGTGTTCTCGACGGTCGCCGTGAGGCCCGGCAGTTCGAGGCAGCCTGGGGGGTTGGTGACGACTGTGAAGAGGAGCTGCGGAGTTGTCAGATCGGTACCGAGTGCCTTGCCGACCTCCCGCAGCGACAATTCGTGGTGGTCGAGGGCCTCGAAGGTGCGTTCGCTGACCTGCCGGACCAGGTCGTCGAAGGTGAGGTCTTGGCGCAGTGTCGCCCGCACGAGCAACGCCTCACCTACCGGGCCCACGAGCCGGCTGTATTCGGACCGGGTCCGGCCGGCGTTGGAGAGGGCGATGACAAGATCATCGCATTTGCACAGTCGGCCGAGCCAGACGGTGAAGCCCGCGGTCAGCACGGCGGCCACGGTCGTTCCAGTCGCCTTCGCTGTCTGCCGGACCTGGGCGACCGTAGCTGCAGGCAGCTCGATGCGGTGCAGCGCGCCGGTGTCGGACAGTTTCTCCGGGCGCGACCGGTCGTAGGGCAGATCGAGGCGCAGCGGTACCCCGGCCAATGTCTGCTGCCAGTAACTGGTCAGGGCGTCACGGTTGGCCTCGACGCGGGCGGCACGCTCGCGTACGTAATCGGGATAGGACATCGCCGGTTCGAGCCGTGCTGTGGTTCCGGGCCGCGGAGCATAAAGCGCGGAGAGCTCGTCCCAGATCACGCTCATGGACCAGCCGTCGGTGATCAGGTGGTGCAGGCTGACTGCCAAAATCCAGCGCTGGTCGCCGAGGCGCGCTAGCCGCATTCGCCACAGCGGTGCCTGTCCCGGGTCGATCACGGCGCCGGTCTGCTCGGCGTACCAGTCGTCGACCAGATCGGGCCGGTCCGTCAGGTCATCGGCGGGTAGCTCCACGGGGACGGTGGCCAGGACCTGCTGGACGAGTGCGCCGCGGACGAGGGCGAAACGGGTCCGCAAGGCGGCATGCCGCTCGACCAGCCGAGTCAGGACCGCCCGCAACATGCCGACATCGAGCTCACCCTCGATGGTGATCCGGTAGGGCACGTTGTAGACGGCCGGGCGCGGGCTGGCCTGGTGGACGTGCCAGGCTCGCCACTGGAAACCGGAGACCGGGGCCGTGTCCGTCACCATCCGGTCCGCCAGCAGGCCGGCCATGGCCCGTACGCTCGGCGCACGGAACAGGTCCATCACCTTGATTTCCGCGCCGAGCTCGGCCCGGATCCGGTCAGCGAGCCCCACCGCGGACAACGAGTGCCCGCCGAGTGCGAAGAATGACGCGTCGACCGAGACTTCCGGCACCTCCAGCTGCCCGCACCACAGGTCGTGCAAAGTGCGTTCCAGGGCCGTCGTGGGCTCGGTGCGGAGGCCGTCGCTCCAGCCCGGCCCGGGCAGGGCCGCGCGGTCGAGCTTCCCGCTCGTGGTGGCCGGAAGTTCTGGCAGCGTGACCCAGGCTGTCGGAATGAGGTAGTCGGGCAGTGTGGGTGCGAGCCGCTGGGCCAGCAGGGTGCCCGGCACGTCGGCGGCCGTCCCGGCCGGGACCACGTAGCCGACCAGCCGGGTCTCCCCCTTCGGATCGGCGAGGGCGACGACGGCGGCGTCCCGTACCTCGGGCAGTCCGGTCAGCGCGCGCAGGGTCTCGCCGGGCTCTACCCGGTAGCCGCGAATCTTGACCTGGTCGTCGGTACGGCCGAGGTACTGCACGGACCCGTCGGGTAACCAGCGGCCTCGGTCTCGGGTGCGGTAGAGCCGCTTTCCGGGCGATGCGGGGTCGTCGACGAAGGCTGACGCCGTCTCCTGCGGCCGTCCGAGATAGCCCTGGGCGAGGCCGACGCCGCCGAGGAAGAGCTCGCCGACGGCGCCGGGCGGTAGGGGCCGCAGTCGCTCGTCGAGCACCTGGACCGTGACGTTGCCGATCGGGTGGCCGATCGGCGGCCGGTCCCCCGAAGCGGGGTCTACCCGCTGCACGGTGGCGATGATCGACGCTTCGGTGGGTCCATATTCGTTGTATAGGACGCAGTGGGGCCGGTCGGCTAGGAAGCGCCGGATCGCCGGGGTAAGCACCATCTCCTCACCAGCCGCGATGATCTCGCGCAGCGAGTGCATCCCGGTGGCGTTATCCAGCAGGTATCTCAAGGCCGTGAAGGTCATGAAGATCCGCTTGACCCGATGTTCTTCGAGAACGGATGCGATGACGGCCGGTTCGTAGCGGGCGTCGTCGGCGATCAGCACCAGTGCGGCGCCCGAGGCCAGGGTGGTGAAGATTTCCTGGACACTGACGTCGAAGCTGACCGAGACCCACTGCAGGGTCCGCAGTGCCGGCCGTTCGCGCTGGTACCAGGCGACGAGGTTGGCGGCGCCGCGGTGCGGGACCGCGACGCCCTTCGGCTGCCCGGTTGAGCCCGAGGTGTAGATGACATAGGCCGTGCGGTCCGGGTCGGACTCCACGCCCGGTGCATGATCTGCTCGGGCGTCGTCACCGGTTGCCGCGACGGAGGGCAATCCCAACTGCTCCGCTAGCTTCGCGTCGTCGGTGACCAGCGCGGTGGCACCGCTGTCGCGGACCAGAAAGATCGAGCGAGCCAGGGGTTGGTTCCGGTCGAGGGGCAGATACGCGGCCCCGGCCTTGAGTACGCCGAGCAGGGTAACGATCAGCTCGACGCCGCGGGGCAGGCACACGGCCACAAGCTTGCCGGTGGGTTCGCCGTGGTCGATCAGCCGCCAGGCCAGGGCGTTGGCACGCCGGTCCAGCTTGGCATAGGTGACCCGCACGTCGCCGTCGATCAGCGCGATCGCTTCGGGGCTTCGGGCTGCCTGCTCGTCGACCAGCTCATGCAGGCATTTGACGGTGCCGTCGAAACGGCTCCCTGACCAGCGGTCCATCAGCGCCCGATCAGCCTCGACCGGCGCGGTGAGCACGGCCGGGCCGGCCAGCGGCTCGGCGGACGCCCGCCGCAGCACCACCTCGACGTAACTCACCAGCCGCTGGACCGTGGCCTCGTCGAACAGATCGGTGTTGTATTCCACAGAGCACGTCAGGCCCAGGTTGTGCTGCGTCAGGTAGAAGGTGAGGTCCAGCGGAGCCCGGTCGCTGGGCACCTCGATCACGGTGATCCGCAGCCGGGACTGATCGAAGTCGATCTCTGTCGCGTTCTCGAACTCGACCATCACCTGAAACAGCGGGTTTCGGCTCGGATCACGGCTGGGGTTGACCGCCGTGACCATCTCGTCGAAGCCGATACCGGCGTGCGTGAACGCCTCGGTGCTGACCTCGCGAACACGTCGGGCCAGTCCGCCGAGGTCGGGGTCGCCCGAGAGGTCGATCCGCAGCGGCACCGAGTCGATGAAGAGCCCGATGAGGTCCTCGGTACCGGGCGGCCGGTTGGTCAGGGCTGTGCCGATCACCAGGTCATCCTGACCGCTGAAGCGGCCGAGCACCAGCGCGATGGCAGCCGACAGTGTCATGAAGGGTGTCACCTGCTGTTGGCGGCTGAACTGTCGGACAGCAGTGGCCAGCCGCTCGTCCCATTCCTGGACGAGCGCAGCGCCGCGGGCGGTCATCACCGGCGGGCGGGGCCGATCGGTGGGCAGTTGCAGGAGCGGAGCGGCCGCCAGGGTCCGTTGCCAGTGATCGCGGGCCGTGCTGCGGTGCTCAGGACCGGGGGATGTCGCGCGTACGTGGTCGTGGAAGGTGACCGGGAGCGCCGGAAGGCGGTCCGCGCGACCGCTATAGATGGCCGCCGCATCGCGAAGGAGTACAGCGGTCGACGACGAGTCGAAGATGATGTGGTGCACATAGACCACCAGCAGATGCCGGTGCTCGGCGAGGCGGACGATCCGCCAATGCAGCAGCGGCCCGGTGGCCAGGTCGATGCCCAGGACACCGAAGTCCCGCAGAGCCGCGCGGACGGCTTCCTCCGGTGAGCCGCCGGGCAGGTCGACCAGCGGGCACTGCGGCCCCGGCGTGTCCAGCACCACCTGCCGGACCTCGTTCTCCTCCTGCCGGAACACTGTCCGCAGGACCGGGTGCCGCTGCACCACCTGAGATAGAGCCTGTTGCAGGGCAGCGACGTCGAGAGGACCGTCGAACAGCACGGCCTTGGGCTCGTGGTAGCTGGTGCCGATCGGGTACGTCCGGTCCAGGAACCACATCCCGCGCTGCGCGGCCGACAGTGGCGCCGACGCGGCGTGCTCCCCGGATGCCTGGGCGGTGGGGCGCTGCTGCCGGCGCCGCACCGCATCGATGATCGGCAGGGACGCCGCCATCTGCTGGGCCGTGACGCCGAAGTCGACGAAGCAGGCGACCTCGTGAACGCCCAGCGCGGCGAGTCGGTCAAGGACAGGCTGCACCGAGTCGGGCGTACCGATCAATGCCCGTTCCTCGCAGTACCTTTCGTAGGCCTTGCCAAGGAGGAACTCCACGTCCTCCGGGGAGGAGTTCTCGTGGATGTTCATGCCGAGGCTGTTGGTGACCTGCCCGAACAGCGACAGGGACGAGCGCAAGTAGTCGCAGAAGGGGCGGTATGCCTCATCGCGGGCCTGGCGCAGGTCGTCGCCGAGGTAGGTGTGGACAAGGACCACTACCCGGCCGGTCCAAGGGTCGAGGCCGTGCTGGGCGCGCGTGCGGCGGTAAAGCGCGATGTTTTCCGCCAACTGGTCCAGCGACTGCGACATGAGGTTCGTGACCACGCCCAGGTCCGCGGCGGCGGCGGACCGGTAGCTGTCCGGGTTCGACACCACCGCCACGAAGAGCGGCGGCATATCCTGCACCGGACGGGGGAAAATGCGCAGATCGACGTCCTCACCGGACCCTGAACGCATGGATACGGCGGCGCCGGACCACAGGGCGCGCACGGTGTCGAGGCGCTCGTACATGAGGGATCTGTGATCACCATAGGCGTCGGGGTTCAGCGCGAAGTCGTTGGCGTGCCAGCCACTCGCCACGCACAGTCCCACCCGGCCACCAGAGAGGTTGTCGACCACTGACCATTCCTCGGCCACCCGTAGCGGATGGTGCAGCGGCAGAACGACGGAGCCCGCGTTGAGCCGGATGCGGGAAGTCTCCCGGGCCAGCGCAGCGGCCAGCACGACCGGGTTCGGGAAGAGCCCGCCGAAGGAGTGGAAATGCCGTTCCGGGAACCAGAGGCCGTGGAAGCCGTGCCGGTCGGCGAACTTCGCGGCCTCGACGATCGAACCGTATTTGTCGTCGTTGTTCTGGTCGGGGTAGTCGCCGAAGAAGTAGAGACTGAAGTCCAGCCCGCCGCTGGGCTCGTGCCGGGCCGGTACCGAGGGCTTCTTCGCCACCGGAGCCGGGGGCTTGTTCTCCGCCTTCTCCGCCTTCTCCGCCTTCTCCGCCTTCTCCGCCTTCTCCGCCTTCTCCGCCTTCTCCGCCGGTGGCTGTTGTTCCCGGCTCGGCAGGACGGTCGAGGTGGTACTGGCGGGGCTGCTGGTCCGCAGGGCCGCCAGTTGATCGCGCATGAGTGACGTCACCTGCTTGATCATCTGATCGGCGACCCGTAACTGCTCGGTGGCCAGCAAGATCACGGCATGTTCGCCGGCCGGCGACTCCTGGGTCGGCATCGTGTGCACCGGCGCCTCGGTCACCGGGCCGGGCGCCGGTAGCGCCTCGGAGAGATCCGGCGTCGGTAGCGCCTCGGGGATTCGGGAGCCGGCGGCGACGATTAGCGCAGTCAGGCGCTGGGGCGTGTCGGCGTCGGAGAAGAGCCGGCTGACGGCGATCTCGATGCCGAACGTCTGCCGGACCTGCTGGACCACTCGCAGCATGACGAGCGAGTCGGCGCCCTGTTCCAGGAACGTCACTTCCGGGCGTATCTCGGCAGGCTGCACCCCCAGCTGCGGCGCCACCAGGGTGCGAACGGCCGCGAGCACCCTATCGGGACGATCCTCCGCCTCGGCAACGGAAACCGCGGACGCGGCGACGGAGGACGGGGCGGGGCGGGCTGGTGTCCAGTGCTGCTTGTGCTGGAACGGGTAGAGCGGGAGGGCGATGCGCCGGCCGTCGACGGCTAGGGCTGCGGAGGAGAGAGGCCAGCCGTCGTGGTACAGCTCGGCGATGGCCAGCCGTACGGCCCGAACGGGCTCCACCGGGTGCTGGTGTCCCGCTGTCCATCGGCTTCCCCGTAGTGTCCGTCGGCCCAGCGCCGTGAGGACCGCGTCCGGTCCCAGGTCGAGGAAGCGGCGGCAGCCGGCCCTGGTGAGGGTGGTCAGCGCGGCGGAGAACCGGACCGTTTCGCGGGTCTGCCGGCGCAGGTAGGCCGCGTCGATGACGGTGCCCGGCGGCAGCAGCTCCCCCGTCAAGGTACTGGCGACCGGGATCCGTGTGGGCGTCACCGGTGTCGCGGCGACCCGGTCGGAGAAAGCGTCCAGCATCGGGTCGAGCAGCGAGGTGTGGAAGGCCCGGTCCACCGCCAGGCTACGGGTGACGATCTTCCGTTCGGCGAGCCAGTCGAGTGCCTGCCGGACAGCTTCCGCCGGGCCCGCGACAACGTACTCCTCGGGGCCGTTGGCAGCCGCCAATTCCACCGGTGTGGCTGCCAGCAACTCGGACAGTGTGCCGTGGGTGGTGAACACGGCTAGCATTTCGCCAGCCGCGGCGTCGTGTTCCATCAGGCGACCGCGCGCAATGACCAGTCGCAGTCCATCCGCGATGGTCAGCGCGCCCGCGACGCAAAGGGCGGCATACTCGCCGAGGCTATGTCCGACGACATGGCTGGGCTCGACGCCGAAGGAACGCCACATCCGGGCCAGCGCAACTTGGCAGGCGAACAGGGTCGGCTGGGCGGTCCCCGTGGTCGAAGGCGCTCCATCGCGTATAAGTGTCAGCAGGCTGCTACCGGTCTCCTGCGCGTATACCTGTTCGCACTCGTCCAAGACTGCCTTGACTTCGCCGAAGGTGTCGTAAAGGACGCCGGCTGCGCCGATACCGGGGCTTCCCTGGCCGCCGAAGGCGAATACCAGTGGTTCCGGGCCGCCGGCCGGAACCTCGGCGGCTACCGCCCGGCCGAGAGCCTGGGCAAGCTCGGCAGCGGTGTCACCGACCGCCGCGATCCGGTACCGATGATGCCGCCGGCCGAGCGCCGCCGTGGTCGTCAGGTCCGCGATCGACGTGTGCGGAAAGGCTGTCAGATGCGCCACCATCCGGTCAGTCAGCTCGCTGAGCGCGGCTGGGTTGGCTGCAGAAAGAGCTAGAACTCCAGGAGTTTCGCCGTCGCCCGCCCCGGCGGGCCGTTGCGGGGGCGGCGCCTCTTCCAGCACCACGTGAGCGTTGGTCCCGCCGACGCCGAGCGCGGTCACCCCGGCGCGGCGGGGGAAGCCTGCGGTCGTCCACTCCCGCAGCTCGGTCCCGAGTACGAGCGGTCCGCCCTCGAGGTCCAGTTCGGGACTGGGCTCGGTGAAGTTCGCCAGCGGTACCAGGGTCCGGTGTCGCAGCATCAGTACGGTCTTGATCAACCCGGCTAGGCCCGCGCAGGTGTCCAGGTGCCCGATGTTCGGCTTGACGGATCCGACGGTGCAGAACCCCACCTGGTCGGTACGCCGCCGCAACGCCTGCGCCGCCGCGCGTAGCTCGATCGGATCGCCGACGGGCGTGCCGGTGCCGTGCGCCTCCAGGTAAGTGATCGTTTCGGCGGGCACTCCGGCCCGGTCGAGAGCCTGCTCGATCACCTTGCTCTGCCCGGCGGAGCTTGGGGCGGTGTAGCCCACCTTGCCGTCGCCGTCGTTGTTGACGGCCGAACCCAGGATGACCGCGTGCACGGTGTCGCCGTCCGCCAGCGCCCGGTCGAGGCGCTTGAGGATGACCGCAGCCACCCCGTTGCCGCCCACCGTACCGTCGGCGGAGGCATCGAAGGCCCGGCATTGCCCGGTGGGCGACAGAATCGAGCCGGGGAAGCGCCGGTAGCCGCTCTCCTGGGGAACGTGGACCGCCGCGGCGCCCGCGATGGCCAGGTCGGCGTCGCCGGTGAGCAACGCCTGGCAGGCCAGGTGCACGGCCACCAGCGAGGTCGAGCAGGCGGTCTGCACGCCGATCGCCGGCCCGGTGAGCCCCAGCCGGTAGGCCACGCGGGTGGCGAAGAAGTCCGGCTCGGTGCCGATCGCCGTCTGCATCGCCGTCAGCGGGTCGCCGTCTTGTCCGGCGAGGAGGTTGCGCAGCAGGTAACTTTGGTGCGTGTAGAGGTTCATGCCGGCCCCGGCGAAGACTCCCACCCGGCCGCGGCCCTCCGGGCCCGCGTAGCCGGCGTCCTCCAGCGCATGGTGGCAGCATTCGAGAAACAGCCGGTGCGCCGGGTCGGTCGTCCGTGCCTCTTGCGGGCTGAGGCCGAAGAACTCAGCGTCGAAACCGTCGATCCCCGTGAGCGCTCCGGTCACCGGCACGAAGTCCGGGTGGTTGTATTCCGCGACGGAAAGCCCCCCTTCGGCGAGTTCCGTGGCGCTGAAGCGGCGCACGCTCGTGGCGCCGGCGACCAGGTTGGTCCAGAACTCGTCGACCGTTGCCGCCCCCGGCAGCCGCGCCGCGATGCCGATGATCGCCACCCGGTCGTCGCGCACCGGCGGGGCCGGCGGCGCGGACTCGGTTTGCTGCGCCGGTGTCGTCCCGGTCTCCCTGGTATGCCTGGCATCCAAGTAGGCGAGCAGCTCCGCCATCGACGGGTGCTCGAATATCGCCGACCGGGGGAAGGCTGTCTTCAGCTCTCGTTCAAGCTCGGCATGCAAACGTGCCAGGGTGATCGAATCGGCACCGGCCTCGTAGAAGGGGGCGGACTCGTCGGTACCGTCGCCTAGCACGGCGTGCAGGACCATGCGGGCAGCTTCGCGCCGCTTCCCCGCCGTGGGCGCCGCCTCCGGGCAGGGCCGGGCGTCGGTGACAGCGGGCCGGTAGGCGCCGTCGAGGTAGCGCCGGCGCAGGACTGAGCGCTGAATCTTGCCGCTCGCCGTTCTGGGGAATGCGTCCCGCGGCACCGCGACAGCACGCGCCGTCAGCCTCAACTGACGGAACACCCGGTCCCGTACGGCCAGCGCGACGGGGGCGGAACCGGCGACGTCGTCCGTGCCGAAGAACACCGTCAAAGCCTCCGAGCCGGTGGCGGCGTCGGGCACCCCGCAGGCGCCAACCAGCCCCGGCACGACACCGGGAACCGTCTCGATCATGGCCTCGACGCTGAGCGCGTAGTAGTTCGCGCCGTTGATGATGATGCGGTCACCCTCGCGGCCCGCCATGAATATCTGGCCGTCGTGGCAGAAAGCCAGGTCACCCGTCCTCAGCCAGCTCCGGCCCGACTCGGCATCGACAGCGAAGGCAGCGTCGTTCACCCCGGGATCACCGAGGTAGCCGGGCGTGACACGGGCCGAGCTGACCTGCAGTCGCCCGATGCGGTCCTCGAGTAGTACCTCGTCGTTCTCATCGACCACGCGTACCGCGGTGCCCGGTGCCGGCGCACCCACCGCGATGAAGTCAGTCACCTCGGCGGAATCGATGCCGTCATCGGCCGGCTGCAGCTCACCGGTCAGGCTTGCCGTCCGGACCCGGTGCAGGTTCGGGGCGAGACCGGGACGGGCGAAGGTCATCGCGGTGACCGTCTCCGTCATCCCCCAGCCCGGAAGGAAGGTCTCCGGCCGGATTCCGTACGCGGCCGTGGCCCGGAGGAATTCCTCGATCACCGGCGCGGTGATCTGCTCGCCGCCACTCACCAGCGTGCGGATGCTGGACAGGTCCCAGCTGCGGTCGGGGCAGTGCGCCAGTGCCTGGGTCACCATCCGGTAGGCGAAGTTCGGGGCCCAGGTGTGGCCGACCCGATGCTCTTCGATCAGGTCCAGCCAGAGCAGCGGATCGGCGGTCACGGCGTGTGTGGGCAGGTGAACTTGGGTACACCCCACAAAGACGGCGAGCAGGTGGTAGAGCAGGAATGCCCCACTGTGGTCCAGCGGCAGCCAGTTCAGCGTGGTCTCTCCGGGCCGCAGCGGCAGCATCGTGGGTGTTGCCGCGGCGAACTCCAGCAGCCCTTGCTCGGTGAGCTGGATGAGCTTTGCATTGCCCGTGCTGCCCGACGACATCATCAGCATTGCGGTGCCGGAGGTGTCGGTGGCGGGCAGATCGAAGGTCGGGGCAGCGGACCCGGCCGCGGCATTGTCGACGAGGCGCGTGCCCGCACCCAGATCCAGGAGGACCGACGAATCGCACAGGATCAGCGGGTCGCCCAGCAGCGCGCAGACCCGGTCCAGCCGCCGCGCCTCGCCGGCATCTGTCGGTCCGTCCGGATGGGCCATCAGTACTGGGCGCATCCCGCCGAGAGCGCAAGCCCAGAATCCGGCGAAGTACTCCAGCGGGTCGCCCGAACCGTAGATGACGATGTAGTCGCCTGCCGCCGCCCCGTGCTCACGCAGGACGGTGAGCAGCCGGCGAGCTCGATCGAGCAGCTCCGGATAGGTCACCGTCGTGGCCTGCCCTGCCCCCCGCGCGGACACCACTGCGGCACCGGAGTGCCTGCCGGCGGCACGAAGCAAGGCTCCGGGAAGGCTGCGAGGCTGGTCGTCGCTGAACGGCACGGGCTCGGCCAAGTAGATCGCTCGCTGTTGCTCCGACACGGTTATCTCCCCGAGTGATGCGATGTGTGAACGGTCGTGACGGCCGGCTGTTCAGCATCGGTGCCGTCGGCGGACGAACAGGTACGAGCAAGCCGCGAGGACGACTGAGCCGTGGAATACGCTCACCACGACCACGGGCTTCGCGACGTCCAGCAGTACGGCGCTGACGACCATCCCGGAGGCCAGTCCGAGGGTCTCCACCGAGGCGGAAGCCCCGAACAGCAGCCCCCTGATGTTGTCGGGGCTGTCCTGCAAGCGCGTGGTGTAGAACAGTTCCGCCGCGCCATCAGTGAACCCCGCGATCAGCGCTGGTATGAGAAAGAACGGCCAGGGCAGACCGGTGAAGCTGGCGATGAACGCCACCGAGGCCAGACCGATCGCCATGGCGTAGGCGTTGCCCCCTGGTTCCCGGCCGGTGCGTCTCAGCCACCACGCCAACGCCTGATACACGGACAGGCTGCCGACCGCCCAGGCAGTCCAGAACTGACTGAGCCAGACAGCCGGGTCTCCCGAGCCGGTGTGCCCGGCGAAGACGGGTAGGGCGACATTGTGCGAGGCCGAGCCCCAGCCTTCGACGCCCCGAAGTGCCAGCAGGACGGCCAGCGTCGGTGACGTCGCCAGCACTACTTTCAGCACGCTGCGCAGGGCGGATGTCGATGCCGGACCGGCGGTCTTCCCCGTAGCCCGGAACGACAGCGGCAAAGACAGCAGGATTACCGCGGACACCACAAAACTCGCCGCGTTGACGGCGAACGCCGCCCGATAGCCGACGGCTGTAACGAGCGGGCCCGCGGCGGCGAAGCCGAGCACCATGGCAAAAGACTTGGCCGTCACCAGATAACCGTTGCCCCGGATCCGGGCAGCGGGGCCAACAAGATCCGGCACGCTGGTACGCAGCGCCACCGTAAACAGAGTGTTGCCCGCCCCGAGAACCACTGCGACACCCAGCAGCATCGGAGCATGCACGCTCGGTGGGCTGACCAGCAGCGCCACCATCGCGAGCGCCTGCGCGACGTCGGCGCAGACCATGACCCTCCGACGGTCCGCATGAGCGGCCAGGCGGCCCGCGACAGGCCCTGCAAGAAATCCGGCGGCAAGCCGAACCGCCATGAGCAACCCGGTCCACAAGGCGCTGCCGCTGAGCTGGAAGACATACAGGTTGACGGCGACCAGATTTAGAAAATTCCCGAAGGTGGAGACGCCAAACCCCGCGGCGAGAACACCGAACTGCCGCAAATCACGGGCGCCGGTAACCAGTTCCGTCACGCCTCTGGCGCAAACTGATCCGTGCGCATAGAGCGCGGCGGCACCACCGAGCCGAGCCGCCGCTCCGACGCCCGGCGCCAGACGTGAACCGCCGCGAGTGTGTCCTGCACGGCGAGACCGACGGACTTGAAGTGGGTCACCTCGCCGGGTGTGCCGGAATGCCCAGGTAGCCGGCCGAGTAGAATCTCGCCGATCTCGGCGCGGGTGTCGCCGGGGGCGAAGGCGCCCTCGGTGATCGCGGTCAGCAGGTCGCCGGCATTGTGCAGCGCGGCCTGCCGGCCGTCCACGAACACCTCGGCTCGCCGGACCAGGTCGCTGGCCAATTCGCGTATGCGCGGTAAAGAAGCGCCGACGGCATTGACATGTGCGCCGTCGCTGACGTCGGCGGCGGCCAGCCCGGGGGCCTTGGCCTCGGCCACCATCGCCGCCGCAGCGGCCTGCTCGGGCGACAACTGCCGCCCGTCCTCAGCGTTCTTCTTCCGCGGACTCACGAAGCTCGATGTCATCACTCACAGTGCCCATCCCGCCGGACCTCAGCCCGGCGTGTCGGGCCGAAAGCACCGTTCGTGGCACAGTCCCCGTCTTGATATCGCACACGCATCCTTTTGTCCGAACACCAACCGGCTACGACCCGTCGTGGGCCTTTAGCACACGTCATTTCCCGCCGGGTGGGGCAGCAGGAAAATCGATTGCCATGCGGCGAGCCACACAGTCCATCAGCGAGCTGGCCCGAGGAACTTCCGCGTCGTCGGTCGGCCCGGCAGGCACGAAGCGGGTGCCGGAGAACTCGGCAACGTATTCCGACAGCGGGGCACCGGCCTTGAGCCCTTCCGACACGGCAGTGCTCAGAGCATCCATCAGGCCCGCCAGCGTCGAGCCTTGCTTCGCGATTTTGACCGTCACCTCCGCGAGGCCGCCACCGGCGTCCTTCCACACGATGAGGTACCCCTTCTCACCGTCGACGCTGAATCGCGTCGTCCACCCACCGCGGATTCGCGGCGTCCCGCCGCTTCTGTCATTCCACACGGTGAGCGGCACGCCGGACGGTTACGAACATCAACAGGGAAGCAACCAGGATCCACACGAATCCGGTCACCGCCTCCAGCAGCAGCAGGCGGCTGTCCCACCCCTCGCCCGTCAGGTGTTTCCCCACCGCGCCCATGAGGTGGGAGAGCGGCACAATCTCGGTCAGCGGTTGCAGAAAACCCGGCAGCCGCTGGGGCGGGATCAGTACTCCGGACAGCACCATGAGCACCAGCTCGGCGGCATTGGGCCCGAGGAAAAGATCCTCCACGACAAAGGCCAACGCGCCCAGAAACAGTCCCAGCCCGCACGCGCCGACCATCGCGAGGGCAAGAACTCCCATGAATGGAACGATGCCGATCGGCCATGATCGGTAGAGCGCGCAGCATACGAGGTAGGTGCAGAGACCTCCGAGATAGCCGTCGGCGATGTGCGGAATCGCGCGCCGGCAGACGGCCGCCAACTTCTGCTCCGGCGTCGCCAGCCAGATACGAAGAGTTCCGAATGAGCGCTCGTTACCGACCGACAGCGCCATTCCATACAGCACCGCACCCACGCCGGCCAGGAGGCTGGAACCGATCAGCACTCGAGAGGTGTCGGTGGAGTAAAAGCTGCCGATGGAGGTGAAAACGATCGCCATCCCGACAGGTCGCACCAGCCGGGAACTGATGTAGCCGATCGGATTGAGCCAGGTGAACAGCGCCCGATAGGACAGGGCCGCGTTACGAAGCACCGCTATCATCGGTCAAACCTCCAGTGGGAGTGCCCGCCGGCGAGCGACAAACTCCACTCGGCGAATCAGAGCCGCGACAATTCCCCCGTAGATCGCCGTCAGAGCCACGGCGACTGCCAATTCGTTCCAGGAACCACCGCGCACCCAGCCCATGACATGTGCCTGGGGCAGGAACAGGGAGATCTCCCGCAAGCCGCTCGGCAACGCGGAGCGCGGCACCAGCAGCGCAGAGATGGCCAGGACCAGGCCGGTGAGGCCGTTGGTCATACCGGAGGAGAAGGGAAACCGGAGGATCACTACCGCGAGTAGCCCGGCGACAGCAGCTGTCGCGAAGGCGAGCAGCACCCCGCCCACTGCCCAGCGACCCCAGTCGAAGCTGTCGTCGACGCCCCACAACACCACGAGCAGGATGAGCGTGCCGGGCAGCGCCGTGAGGGACTGGAGCGCTATACCGGACAGCCGGCCGAGGATGACGGGCGTGAGACCCTGCGGACTACCGAGTGCCGCCTGCAGCGTCTTCCATTGCTTTTCTCCCATCAGGCTGAAGACGACCAGCACGATGATGGAGTCCAGCATGCCGATTCCGGCCGATCCGACAGCTAAGTCGCTCATGAGGCCGACATCCTTGCCACCGGCGGTGGCGTTGCTGTGGATGATGAAGCCGAAAACGCACGGCATCGCCAGGGTGGAGAAGATCGCCATCGGACTCGAGGCGTGCATGCGCAACTGGTCCACGACGGACCGTACATAGGTCATGTTCATGAGGTAGCCGCCATCTCGAGGAAGACCTCCTCTAGCGTGGGCGGTGTCACCGACACGCTGGCCGTCCGGTTCGGGAACCGGTCAAGCACCCAGCGCACCGCGGCGGCCCCGTCAACCGCACGCAACGTCACCGTCGCGCCGTCCCGCTTCATGCTCAGGATGCCCGGCAACGGCCACGGCTCCTCCGGGATGTCCCCGTTCACGAACACGACCTGGACGGTGTTGCCCATGCGCTCGGCCGCGCCCAGGCGAAGCTCTGAGGCCGTCGACTCGGCCTGGACCCGACCGGCCTTCATCAGGATGATCCGGTCGCTGAGCTCCTCCGCCTCACGCATGTCGTGCGTGGTGAGCAGGATGCTGCGGCCCTCGTTGGACAGGCGGTCGACCAAGTTGCGCATGGACGCGGCCGACTGAGGGTCGAGCCCCGCAGATGGCTCGTCCAGTATGAGGATGGGCGGGTCGTGCATGAGCGATCGAGCCAGGTGCAGGCGCTGCTTCATACCCCGCGAGAAGGATCCGACAAGATCTTTCGCCCGGTCCTCGAGATCGACCGAACGCAGCATCTCGCCGACTCGCGCCTCAAGCTTGTCGCCGCGCAGGGCGTACATGTTGCCGAAGAAGACGAGGTTCTGCCGGGCGGTGAGCCGCGGATAGAGCCCGGTGTCCCCACCGAGGCTGAAGCCACAGGCCATCGCCGCTCGACGGCGATCCTTCACGACGTCATGGCCGTCGAGACGGATGCTGCCCGCCTCGGGGAGCAGGAGACCCGTCATCATCTTGACCAACGTGGTCTTGCCGGCACCATTGGGACCGAGCACCGAGACCAGTTCCCCGGGTTGGACGGTAAAAGTGACCTCGTCCACCGCCCGGCGTACCGTCTTATCCTTCGCCACAAAGTCGCGGCACACGGCGGCAACTTCGATCCCGCGTCTCAACGAGGACATCCGCTCTCCTATGTGGATCAGCTACTGGCAAGGGACATGGTCAGTGGGGATCCGCCGACGGAGTAGAGACCGGGATGATATGTGACGACGTCGCCGACGGCCCGCACCGCACCGAGGATCCGCGCCGGGTCACCGTCCAGTATCAGAGGGAGGTAGCTCTCGGCGAGCTCACCGTCCACCGCCCGTACCGCGCGAAGCCGGAACGCCAAGTGGCCGCTGGAGCGATGATTTTCCACACCGAGAGGCTGCGCATCGACGACTACGCACCGATCGCCGGCCCAGAAATCAGCCCCTGTCGCCGTCGGTCCGAGACGGACGTTGGTCACACCGACCTGGGGATACCCGTAGCCCGCGTCCCAGACCGCGGAGCCTGTCAGCCGATCCCCCGCACCGTCGCCCGCAGTGGATCCGAGCCGCGTCACCGTTGGATTCTGCTGTCCCCGCCTCGTCACCAGTTCCCGGGTTCCGGTAGGGGTGCCCTCGCAGTCGAAGGCATGGGTCGACCAGCCGTCTATCTCTCGCCCGCACTCAAGGATCTCGAGGCCGTCAGGAAGACCTTCCGGCATGGGATTTCGTAGCAACGAACTGACAATGGCCCGGAGCAATTGAGCGGTAGCAGAGGGCAGGAACGTTACTTCTTCACCGTGGAAGGCGGCCGATGACGGCTGGAGACCACCCGCGAGAAGCGCGCCGTCCCGGCCCAGCCCCGCCACATCCATGCGGTCCAGGGAAGTGGCGTAGCAGGACAGCACCGCAGCCGATTCTCCCGCGGCGACCACCACCTCTAGCTCGACGCCTTGACACACGCTGATGCCCCACGATCCGCCGGAATCCGTGTAGGCGGCCTCCCGGAGCACGTCCGATATCTGAACTCGGCGGACCTTCCGGCCGGAACCGGCTCCTGTGGCCAACACGTCCACCAGGAAATGTGGATCCGCGGCCAGGGCGGCTAGATCGGTACGCTCGACAGCGTTGCGCCAGTTCACCGGGCCATCTTCGGGGTTCTGATGCAAGGTCCGGTCGGTCATCGGTCGCCGGCAACGACTCCGAGGAAGCAGGTCGCGTCCTGCCCTCAGGAAGTCCGTCGCTGCTGTACCGCCGAGTTCGGGTGCGTTGACATACAGTCCGTTGTCCCCCCGGGTCAGCAGGATGTAGCCATCACGGCGATCCTTCTGCAGGACGGACTGCTTGCCGCCGCGGCCGTCGAGCACGAGGCGATGGCGCACGCTGCGGTGCTGATAACTGAAGGCGCGCTCACCTGTTCGCAGGCCGCTCGTGACAGCTTGCGTCCCCGCCAGCAGTTCATCCGCCCGTTCGGTCAGCCGCTTCACGCCGACAGCCAGTCGAGCGCGGCGAAACGGATGGAGGGAGAATAGATGCCGATGCCCACCAGTTGGCCCTGTTTCCCGCAGGTGATGTTGTCCCCACCGAAGTCGGTACCGATACCTTCTATCCTGCCGAGGATCCGCACCGCGTCACCGGTCAGGCTCACGTCACGCACCGGTGATCTGGAACCGTCAGGGCCGATGAAGGTGCAGTCGATCGCGGCAAACGTGAACACGCCCGTGACTAGGTTGATCATGCCTGCGCCAAGAGAACCGACGTGCAGGACTCCTTCGGTGGAGTCCTCGAGAAGTCGTGCGGGATCTTCGGGGCCAGGAAGCACGACCGTGTTGCTCGCCCGTGGGATGGCCAGTTCGCGGAAGTCCTGGCGTCGGCCGTTCGGGGTCCGGGTGTAGCCGTTGCGCCGCGCTACCCGAAAGGACGTCAGCGGGGTGCCGATCTCGCCGTTCTCCACCAGGGTGGTCGCCCGCGCGACCATACCTTCGTCGTCGAAGTCGAACGACCCGAACCCGTGCGGCACCGTCGGATCGTCGCGCATGGTCAGAAGAGCCGGAACCGCATTCGGTCTGCACAGGTTCGCCAAGTACGTGCTCCCGAGCGAAAAGTTGTCCCCTTCGAGGGCATGCCCGATGAGCTCGTGCAGGAACCCGGCGCCCGCGGAGGGACCGAACACCACTGGTGTTCGACGCCGGCCACGGACTGCGGCACTGGCCGTCGCGTGGGCGCGCGCTTGTGCAACTCGGACAAGCTCCCGGCTCTCCGCAAGTGACACGTCCACCTGTTCTCGCCGGAATCTGCGACTCAGACCACGGTAGCCGCGGCCGCCGACCGTCATGGTTGTCTCGACACGGTGACGCAGAGTCCGAGTCGTCTGGCTTGAGTGAGCCCCGTCGGTGTCGACGACCGCAGCCGTGCGCAGGACGAAGTCTTCGACGGAACGCACAGAGCAGGCACGGTCTGTGGCAATCGGTAGCCAGTCTTCGGGAGCCAGCGGGAGAAAGCCGATGGTCGTGGGCATCTCGGTCCACTCAAGGCTGGGTCGGTCATCGGGGGCCCCGCACCACTGGGAAAGTGCCGGCACTTCCCTCGACGAGAAGGCCCTGCGTCGCCACCGCCCGCCGGCTTCGCGGATCAGGCAACCGAGCCCCGCGAGAGGCTCCAGGCCTGTCGCAATGGCCTCGCCGTCCCGGCACTCCCATCGCGCTTGGAGACTGAATTCGGCAAAAACCTGTGCGTAGTCGGCCACCGGACGGCAGTTGGCCAGCGCCCGCCGTGCGATCTCGAGGACCTGCCCCGCACCGGCCTCGATGTCGTCCGCGAGAGTCATGAGTCGAAGCAGCCTGGCTCAGGCGACCGTAAAGAGGGCGTGACGCGCCGTGCTGACCAGATCCTTACTGGTCAGTGCCGCCACGATCCCTGCCACTCGGCTTTCCGTGAGATCCTTGAGCGTGGGAATCACCTCGGCGAGCCGCTCGACATCGGCCGCAATCGCATCGACCGGACGTCCGTTGCACAGTGCCCACACGAAGGCAACGTGCTCCTTCAGGACGACCTGACGGTTGAGTTCCCGGTGCAGCAGAACGCCCTCATCGACACGAAGGACACTGAAGGCGGGATTACGCCATACGCCATCCGGCCGCTCATTGGCTTCCCAGCACGGCCAGTGCTCGAGCGACACGCCGGCGTGGCCCATCAAGTGGCTTGCAACCAGACTGCTCTGGGCGAAGAACATCAGGTCCGCGGCCGCCCGCTGTCCGCCGGCAGTCCAGACGCCCTTCTGGAAGTCGGTGAAACGCTGCATGGGAAAGCCCTGAAGGGGGATCCGCGACAGCTGCTTGTAGACCCACTTGGTGCTGTAGTAGAGATCTCCTGATGCCGCCGTCACTGCCTTGCCGGCATGCGCTACGAGGCCTTGGCCGGCGAAGGCGGCAGTTTCGAGATCATCATCAGCAACGGCACCGACGAAGTCCTCCAGGTATCCGTTCACGGCGATCGCCGCGTTGTTCATGGCAAGGCGCGTAACAGCGTGTAACGAGTCGGCGACGCTATTGCGTAGATCGGCAAGCCCGGGCGACGCCACGATGGATTGGGACGAGTTTAGTCGGGCGACGAAGTCCAGACCGGTCGCCAGTTTTCGCAAGCGTGCAAGATCTTCTCGGTGCAGCCGGAAGCCGATCACCTCGTCGACGATGGCACGGGCCTCGGTCAGGGTGAACCACTCGGCGTCCACACGGTGTCCGCCGATGTTGTACTGGGTTACGGCGGGCGACACGGCGTCCGCATCGACGAGTACGAACAGATCCGCGTCACTTGTCGGGTTACCCAGCCCGGCGGTGAGGCTACCCGCCACATACACCGAATCGATCGACGACCGTTCAGCGGCGAGTGCCAGCCCGAGTTCGCAAGCTGCTTTGAGCTTCTGCTCGATGAGAGCGCGTTCCATGCCCGTCTCCTCCATGACGTGGCGAGGGCTCAACGCCCCCGCCACGATCCATCAGATGTTGCCGATGTTGCCGATGTTGCCGATGTTGCCGATGTTGCCGACGTTGCCGACGTTGCCGACGTTGCCGACGTTGCCGACGTTGCCGACGTTGCCGACGTTGCCGACGTTCTCGTCGGCAACCATCTCATCCTCGGAATCGAACTCGACGATGTCCTCGTCGACCGTGATCACGTTTGCCTGCTCCATTTTGTTCACCTCCTCGTGCGGATAGCGCCCACCCAGGCGCCCCTTCGGACTCCGCGGATGCGGAAACCGCCACAGGCATTGCCATGGTTCGGTGCGGCCGACCGGCCGTGAATGCAAACAAGAACGCAGCCACAAGCCGCAGAAATCAGAGAGTCCTTGTTCAGCAGGTGAAATACAAAAGTCCCGTTTACTCGTGCGGCCACACCATACATCGGCTGTGCGCGGCAAAGAAGCGTTACCAGTAGTCACTTCTCGGCATTCACTCCCCGATGAGGCGGGCTCGAAGATCAACATATCCACACGTTCACAGCGGTGTCAAGTGTAAAACGACTCCCTCCACAGTGGTGCGGGTCATTCTACGAAAGCGCCGGCTCCCGCGCTGCCCCCAAGGAAGAGACACCAGTCATACGGCACCGGCTTCGCTGCCCAAGAAGAACTAGTCATACCGCAACCGATGCCGCTACCCCACCGCATGCGACCAGCAATACATAGGACCTGGTCAAAGCCATTTTCGCGAGAGGCCTTGTAGCTGCATGATCACTTGTGGTTGACTACGAGCTCTTGTTGAACGGGGGAGCACATCATAAGGAACAACCATGAACAGGTCGGGGCCGCGGACCCACCGATGCGTTCGCCGCGGTTGCCGGGACGACAGCGCCAAGCACCGCTCGGACCAGCGCAAACAGCTGATTGACCAGCGCGTCATGCGCTGACGGCCAGCGCGTCTTGGCCAGCAGCTCGCCGTAGCGGGCCGTACTTGGGCGTAGCAACTCGACACGCGAAACGCCGGCCGGATGGCCCGACGCCGCCAGCCCCATTGCCACGAGCCCGGTCTCCGGGCGTTCGTTCGCAGTGGCTCAATGGACGGGTCCGTTTTGCTGTCGCGCGTCGTCGACGATGTATTCGTCGATGACTTCGGCGGCTCATGCTGCCCTGTCCACAATTCAGCGCGAGCTTTATCTGAATGCTGCGCGAGGAATGAAAGAGACCATGTTCCTGAATCGAGATCTGGTAGAAGAGTACATCAAGGACGGCTTTATCGGCTGGGACGGTGAACTGAGACGCGACTCTTTGCTGCTGCGCCTCGGCGATCGCGTTCAGCCGATGGCATCCGATCCACCCGAGTTGGTCGATCTCACAGACCAACACCAGATTGATGCAATGTACGGTGAAACGCAAGTGGGGTGGGAGCAATTCAGGCTAGCGCGAGGCCGCCTTGCCCTGTTTCATGCCGACTGTTCCATGGCCCTGCCCGGCGATATCGGCGGTTTCATCGGCGGGTTGAGTCACATGGCGCGACTAGGCCTTACCGTTCATCTCGACACCCCGATCGTCGACGCGGGTTTCACGGGCGTCCTTACTGTCGAGATGTTCAACGCCGGCCCCAGTGACGTCATTCTCCGGCCCGGCATGCCGGTCGCCAAGGTCATCCTTTACCGATTGGGTGAGAGTGCCTCAGCCGAGCGATACAAGCATGTTTTCTATGGCGCTGAGCAGCATCTTGGCAGCAAGTACGCCTCCGAATTCTTCCCCTCGACCTTTGCGGAGACTGCACATGATTGACTGCGCCTTCTGTGACGAGTTCGCCCAGCCGTTCGACGACACGTGGCTCGTCGCCCGGACGGACCAGCGCGTGGTACTGCCGACCATCGGGTGCCTCCGCGAGGGCTACCTGCTCTACATGCCGGCCGACCACACCCTCGCGTTCGCCGACCTGGACCGCGACATCCTCTCGTCGTGCTCCGAGGACCTCGACTCCCTGCGAGCCCAGCTGCACGAGCGATACGGGCCGATGATCATCGCCGAGCACGGCCCGCGGGAGTGCGATCTGGGAGCCGGTTGCTGCGATCACGCCCACATGCACCTAATCCCGATCCCCGATCCGGCGCAGGTGCTTGATCAGTACGTGGCGCGCGGCGGCCCGCAGCCTCGCTTCGACAATCTCGCGGATTGTCTCGCCTCGATCCAGGAGGCGTACGTCTACGTCTCGCCGGAGCCCGGCGCCCACTACGTGTGGCCTGCTCAGGGATTCCCTCGGCAGTGGGTACGTAGAGTCTGCGCGGAGATCCACGGCAAGACCGCCGAATGGGATTGGCGGGACCACTCTTTCACCCCCGAGAGGCGACGGACGTACGAAGCGCTGAAGGGTAATCTCACGCTGCCGTCTGCACTGGTCTCACAGCCTTGACAACCGTGCCGATGTACGCACCGATCCTCTCGCTGCTCGACGCCGACACGGCTCGCGCGATGTCACGAGATCGGCGTTGGCCGAAATGGTCGACGCAGTGCCTGATGAGCAGCCTCGGGCTGCCGACGCTTGATGCCTGCCTTGTCACTCCCGAGGAGAGTGAGTCGGCCGGCCTTATCGCCGAGCAGTTCGCGCGGATCCACGACACCGACTCGGTGATGGTCCGCTCGGACGGTGGGATCGAGACGTCCACCTATCTTCGGGGCGGTCACACGCTGCCTGTGTCGCAAGCAGCCGAATGGGCACGATCTGTGCTTGCACACGGCAGGGCGGCGCTGTTCCTTGAGCCAACCAATCGCTTCACCAACGCCCTTACCGCGATGATGCGAATCGATCGGACGAACGCCCAGCACACCGGGGGTCAGCTGACCGTCGAGCTGCTGGGCGCAGGGTTCGACCTTGCCGACCTCGCAAGATCAGGCATACCGCCTCATGCGCGCCTCGAGGTTCACGGCATCGACTGGGAGCGGCCCGGACAGTTGTGGCCGTCCGACATCGTCGCCACGATGGTGGACTCGCCAACGGCCGATCGGATCGAGGCAAGACTCGCCTTCATCGGTTCCCACTGCCTGCCGGAGCGGGGCCGGCCAGGCGGTGCCGACGCTGCCGACGAAGGCCGGAATTGGGTTCAGCAAATGGGTTACACCCAGCTCTTCCAGCCATTCGATCTGGGAGCCGCGGTACATCACCTTCCCGCCTGGTACGCGGACGCGTATTCCATCGTCGCGGGACTCGCCGACCAGAGTTGGGACTGCGTCGCGACAGGCTGGTCGGACCTCGGTACCGGCCGCAACGTCTACTGGGACGTCATTGACGGGGGACGGAAGTATGTCAAGCACCATTGAGGCACCGCAGCAAGCCACGATGTACTTCGACTATCAGGCGACGACACCCGTCGATACTGAGGTGTTGAACGCCATGCTTCCGTACTTCTCCGTCGGATTCGGCAACGCGGACTCGCGGCACGGGCATGGTCAGATCGCCGCCGACGCCGTCACGACGGCCCGCGAACAGGTCGCGGCTCTGCTCGGGGCGGCCGACCCTGACGAGATCGTCTTCTCCTCGGGTGCCACCGAGAGCAACGCCATCGCACTCAGGACGCTGCTGTCCGACGGTCGCGGAAGTCACCTGATCACGTCCTCGATCGAGCATCCCTCGATTCTCCGGCTGGCTTCGGAGTTCGAACGCCAAGGTGGCAGGGTGACCCTACTGCGCGTCGACCGTTACGGGCAGGTGGACTCCGCGGAAGTGGCGGCCGCGATCGGCCCCGACACCAGACTCGTCTCGGTGATGCACGCCAACAACGAGATCGGCACGGTCCAGCCGATCGCGGAGATCGGTCAGATCTGCCGGGCAGCCGGTGTGCCTCTGCACTCCGATATGACCCAGACAGCGGGGATCCTGCCCATCGATGTGGAGAAATTCGGAGTCGATCTAGCGTCGCTCTCGGCGCACAAGTTCTACGGTCCGAAGGGCGTTGGCGCACTCTACATCCGGGAGTCGTCCGGGCTACGGTCCCAGCCCGGGCGCCGGGAGGCGGGACTGCGGCCGGGCACGCTCAATGTTCCGGGCATCGTGGGCCTAGGTCGCGCCGCGCTCATCTCGCGGCTACGGAAGGACGCCGATGCGACCGAGTCCACAGCGCTTCGCTCCGCCTTTTTCGACGATCTGTCCCGGTCGATTCCCGAGGCGATCCTGAACGGTCATCCGCAGCGGCGTGTCCCGGGCAATCTCAGCGTTTCCGTCCCCGGGGTCGAGATGGACGAGGTCCTTCGGAGGGTCCCCGGCCTCGGCCTTGCGACGGGCTCGGCCTGCACCGCCGGGCGAACTGAACCTTCGCATGTCCTGACCGCGATCGGCCTGTCCCGGCGACTGAGCAGGGCGACCCTGCGGATCGGATTCGGGCGCGGTACCCGCAGCCAGGATTGCAGCGCATGCCTCGATACCCTGGTGCCGCTCTTGATCGCGTCCCGCATTAAGAACCTAGATTGATGACCCACCATCCACACAGAAACGGCACAAGATGTTCCTGACATTCGAGGGGATCGACGGTTCCGGGAAGACGACGCTCTCCTCGGCGGTGGCGCAACGACTGCGGGAGCGCGGTAACCACGTCGTCCTCTTCCACAAGAAGAGCGTTCCGCCGGGAGTGGATCCCTACGTCGAAAGGCACCTGAAGACGCTCGGCCGGCTGCTCTGGGACGATGCCGACAGACAGCCGATCCATCTGCTGGGCAACGACCACTGGGTCCGGATCATGGCAGCCTACTTCGCCGCCACTACGGAAACGGTGATCAGACCGGCATTGAGCGATGGCGCCATCGTCGTGACGGACAACTGGTACTACAAGTTCATCGCGCGCATGACGATCAACACAGCTCATCCACGCCACGACTTCGACGATGTCTTCGGGGCCCTGGATCGTCCGTCGAGAACCTTCTTCCTGGACGTCGACCCGGAAGCAGCCGCCGTCCGGAAGGGACATTTCACCCAAGGTGAGGTCGGCAAGCACCAGCGCGACGGCGCCGATACTGCGGACGGCTTCGTCCATTACCAGACGAAGGTCGCCGCGTTCTACCGCGACCTGGCCAGTGAGCAGGGATGGGACGTCATCTCGCCAGGACTGCGCACTCCGGCCGAGTTGGCCGAGGTCGTCGTCGACAGCCTGGACAGGGTGCGATGACACCGGGACACCTCCTGGTCGCCGGTCTCAATCTCCGCAAGGGCCTGGCGAACGCGACGCGCCGGCCCCGGTTCTTGAGGTGGCTGATCGAGGTGTCGCCGGACATTCTGCTGATACAGGAGACACAGTCGGCGCAGGCCGCGAACCAAGCCGTCATTCCGGGCTACCGGCGCATCGCGGGTGATCTGTCGTTGACGTCATGGGCCAGGGACGGCGTCGCGGCGCGTCCGGTAGGTGCTGCCAGGTGGTATCAGACGCTAGAAGCGCACGGTCGTCTGATCGGCAACGTGCACCTGTCACCGTCGTCGGGGCGCGAACGAGCCGACCAACTGAGCCAATTGCTTGAGGCGAACAAGCCCGGACAAGAACTCGACCTGCTTGCCGGCGACTTCAACCTCGCGCCGCGGCGACAGGACGGGATCTTCGGGGATCGACTCAGCACCTTCACCAGTGGCGCGGAGCGATCGGCATTCCGCGCTCTGCTGGACGGAGGCGGGCTGGTGGACGTGCTCGCAGAAGGAGAGCAGGAATTCACCTTCGAACGGCAGCTGCGGTCACAGACATCGTCCTTCCGCTGCGATCTCGCCCTCCTGCGCCAAGGGATCGCCGAACGATCCGTTGCGGCTTACGACCATTCCCCTCGCTCCAGCTTCTCGGATCACTCCGCCGTCCTGGTCAGCATTCCCGTCGGCGCCGGCCGTGTGCCGGCACGACCGGAAGACGACCCTGCCACCGCCGTGCCCGCACACACAGCGATGCGCAGGAGCACGGCGTCTCCGTGGGCCCAATGGGTGGCGACAGCCCTGGCTCCCAAGGCGGCCGGCGGCCGTGTTCTGGATTTCGGTTGCGGTCATGGCCGTGACGTCCGCTTCTACAACGAATCGGGATTCCACGCCGTCGGTTACGACACGGATCCGATGTTCGCCGCGGCACTACCCCCCGAAGGCACATTCCCGGTCATCACCATGCTGTTCGTTCTGAACACCATCGCGTCCCCGAAGCAACGTCTGGCCGCGTTGCGGCAAGCCACCGCTCATCTGGACGACGACGGTGTCCTGCTCGTCGCTACTCGTTCGCCGCAGGAGGTCGAGCGACAAGCTTCGACGCGGAGCTGGGATGCGGTAGGCGACGGGTACTGGTCCAGCAGAGCGCGGCGCACATTTCAACGTGGCATCGGCACGGAAGAGTTGCGCCACCTCGGTGTCTGCGGTGGCCTGACCGTCTCGGCGCAATTGCCGAAGCGTTCCTGGCCGGTAGGCGCCTCCGCTCTGCTCTTCCGGCTTCGCGACGCGCAGCGCGGTCGCCCAACTGCCGGCCGCCGGCCGGCAGCCACAGGAGTCCTCACGACGTCGATGGCGGACACGCTGTTCTGACGCGCATTCACCATTCCTGACCTACCCACCGTCACTCATGTAGGAGCAGACCGGATGACCCAGTTCCCTGCGACAGGGCACGCCGAGACCAGCGGATGGTGTTCCACTCACGACCCCGAGACCGGCGAGAGGCGCACGAACGGGCGCTGGCTGGAAGGTCATGCGAAGGACGACATCCGGTCGTGGTTGTCCGCTCGGCCGATCCACGACCTCTTGGAACTCGACCCCCGGCTCTGGAAGCGGTTGGACGCGCTCGCGACCGAACTGGAGGCCGGAGAGAAGGCCCCGGTCCAGTACGAGTTCGAGCATGATGCCCGCGGTCTTCGGGTCGTGCGGGTCCGAGCGGCCCGCCTGCGTCCACGCGCCCATGTCACCGCGGTTCACGACCTCGCGCTGCGGCATGTCGTGTCTTCCGACGAGGCCGTCTTGATGGTCAGTCCCCAGCAGATCGAGGCGTGTGCTCTGCCGACTGTGACAGCTGCACCAGACGCGCTGCTCGGTGCCGGCCTCGGCGTCTCAGCCGGCGTGGTGCGTGGTCGCGTGGTCTTCGGCGCCCAGGAAGCGATCGAAGCCGGCAACCGCGGAGACCGCTGTGTTCTTGTCGTGGACGACGTGCGGCCGGAGGACGTGGCGGTCAGCGATCATCTGGTCGGACTCGTGGCGCTTCGGGGCGGCGCGACCTCCCACGCCGCCGTGGTGGCCAAAGGAATCGGACTTCCCATGCTTGCCGGCTTACGCGATGCCACCTTCGATGCCGCCAAGGGAGAGCTCACCGTCGGTGATCGCACCGTACGCCGTCATGAGTTGGTGACCATGGACGGAGCAAGCGGTCACCTGTACTTCGGGGCGGTCCCGATACGCCAGGAGCAGGTACCTGCCCGGGCAGGCCTCATCGCGTGGGCCGATCGGCACGCCATGGCCCGGGTGACCGCCAACGCCGACAGCAGCAAAGAGGTTCACAACGCGATCCGCCTCGGTGCTCAAGGTATCGGGCTGTGCCGGATCGAACACGCCCTGGCCGCAGCGGGGGCGATACCCCTAATCAGAACGCTGACTGATGAAGCCGATCCGGGCCGGCGCGCGGCTTTGCTGGATCAGGTGACGGAAATACTGACGCACCATCTGATGGAAGTGCTCGACGCCGCCAGCGGGGCGCCCGTGACCATCCGGCTGCTGGACATCCCGCGCCACGAGCTGCTGGACGCCGTGGCGGCCGCCGACTCCCCCGGCGTCACACCCGCCGAGATCAATCCCATGATGGGCACCCGAGGTGTCCGCGACCTCCTCCTGCACCCCGACATCGGGGCCGCTCAGGTCAGGGCGATCGTGCGGGCACATCGAAAGACCTGCACGCAGCCAGCGGCGACCATCCGCATCCTGGTACCCATGGTCGCTTTCCCCGAGGAGTTCCGTGCCGCACGCAAGCTCATCGACGACGTGGTAGCGGACGAACTCGCCGCCGATTCCGAGGTCTCGGTGGAGATTGGCTGCATGATCGAGACTCCACGTGCCGCTCTCTGCGCCGGCGAACTGGCGGCCCAAGCGGACTTTCTCTCCATCGGCAGCAACGACCTTACCCAGTTCACGATGGGAATCTCTCGGGACGACGCGTTGGCCGGGTTCCTGAGCGCCTATCGCGAGAGAGACCTGATCGGCGCTGACCCTTTCGTACGCCTCGACGAGGCCGGAGTCGGTGCGTTGCTTCGCATCTGCGTCGAGCAGGCCCGGGCCCGCCGCCCGGACATTCCGATCTCGATCTGCGGCGAGCATGCAGGCGATCCTCGCTCGGCGAGCTTTCTGCTCGCACTGGGGGTCGATCACCTGTCATGCACGCCAGGCCGGGTGCCGCTGATGCGTTTCACCGCGGGTCGGGCCACACTGCGGCAATCGTCGCTGAGCGCCGGCTCACGCAGCCGCCGCCCCTGCTAAGGTCACGGATCGTGACGGAAGAAACCGCTGTTCCCGGGAAACTGGTACGAGACCGCATACCCGAGATCATTAGGCAGGCGGGATCGGTTCCCCGAATCGAGACCGCGCCACCGCACCTTCGTGACAGCTATCTGAGGCGGAAACTGAGCGAAGAGCTCGCGGAATACCTCGCGTCAGGTGTGGTCGAAGAACTGGCCGACATCGTCGAGGTGTGCTTCTCCGCCGCGAAAGCTCAGGGCGTCGCTCCTGATGCCTTGCTCGACATCGCACAGAAGAAGCGCGAGCAGCGCGGCGGTTTCGACCGCTGGCTGGTCTGGCTGGGCAACGAGTAGTTCTCGGGCGCCGCGGCACGAAGCGCCAGCAGCATGACCTGTCGACGAAGGCTGGCGTTCTGGGCGTGGGGGGTGCGCTAGATGGTCGCGGTAGGGACCGTCCTTGCGGACGGCCCCCCGCACAGATCCCGACGTGCGGAACTGACATCCACCGCTTTCGTGGACAGCGGCGTCACCCGGATCCCGACCACGCAGCGCGTGTACCAGTCCATCGCGACCGAAAGTTCGGCCTGCACCCACCGGAGCGTCAGCGGATCGAACGCGAACACGTCCAGCCGGGTGGTGTCCATCAGCAGGTACTCACCCGGCCTCGTCGGCCGCAGGAGATGATCTCAGCTGGTCGCGGCCGGAGGGCGGTCGCCCACCGAGTCTCCAGGTCGGCCCAGCGCCGAGCTCACCGGAACTCGCCTCGCGCGCGGTTGTCATCGAGGGGGCATTTAGCCACGAATCGCCGTGGGTAGTCCATCGCTGCAGGCCAGCCCCGCGGCTTCTTTACGCCGCATCGCGGAGCAGGGTAAAAACAGCTACCGTCAGCGGATCCTCGCCCTTCTTGCCGAAGTCGGCCTGGCGGAGCAGGAGCTGCCGCTGGCCGAAGGACAGCGCGCGGCCGAGCGTGCCGCGCAGGAACTTCTCCACCTCGGGACCCTCCGGGCGGTCGCCGATCATGCCCAGGGCCCGCTCGATGGCCGCCTCGGCGTCGGGCAGGTACACGTAGCCGTCGCCGGGGGGCAGACGCTGCTGCGAGAGGTCGATGCCACGGAAGGAGACGTCGATCAGCTCGGCGGCGGAGAAGTCGTTGCCGTGGAACTCGTTCGACGGACGTCGCGCCAGTTCCCGGTATCCGGCCGGCTCCGGGCGCCCCTCTCGGGCGAAGAACTTCAGGTCGGACTGGTAGCGCTTCTCGGCCTCGGGCTGCGGCGCGGCGCCCCAGAACACGCTGGCGCGCAGCTTGCCGGTGAACACGCAGTCGACCAACTCGAGGTAGTCGTGGCCTAGGCCTTTGATGTCGACGTCACGGAACGAGCAGCGCACGAAGCGGCTGAAGCCCGCGATCACCGACGGGAACCGGGCGCCGTCGAACGAGCAATCGATGTACTCGCTCAGATCCCAGCCAGCGCTGAAAGCGACCCCCTTCGCCCGCGCCTTGTCGAACCGGCACCGCTCGAACCGCGAACCGCGCACCGACAGCGAGCGCAGTGTGCGGCCCGAGTAGTCGGCGCCGACCTCCGACACGTGGTCGAAGGCCAGCACCTCCTCTACTACTACGTCAGTCCTACTTCTTGGGCCAGTCATAAGTCGCATACTCGCACGTCGAATACTCGCCCTTCTTGGCCTTGTGCTTGCGCACCTCGCCCGGCGTGGTCAGCTCGACCTTGCCGCCGGTCTTCACGGAGTAGTCGGGGCCCACCCCGTTCATCGTGCCGTCGAACAGGTCCGGATAACGCTGCCCGAGGCGGATGGCGACTTCCTTGTGGACCTCCGAGCCACGATACGCCCAGATGGCCTCGGGATGTCTCCACTGCGCCTCTGAGATGCGCTTGTCGAGGCCCGACATGCCCCATTCCTCGATGACTTCCTTGGCCATGTCCTCGACCAGCTTGCGTGGGTCGTTGCAGCCGCCGTCCGGGTCCTCGCCGGGGTCGCCGGAGCCGGCCACCTCCATCGCACCGGTAGCCGCGATGGCTCCGCCGACTGCGGCAGTCGGGGCGTCGGTGCCGTCGGTGGAGTTCCAGACAGCGCCCGGGATCTGGACCTTGCCGCCGAGAAGGCGGCCGCGATCAAGGCGGCCGACGTTGGTCAGTGCGGCTCCGCCGGTCGGCGTGTTTACGGGCCCGCTCGGCCCGCTTGTTCTCCAGGTACTGGTTCAGCCACTGAGACGTGCCGGGAGCGCCCCGACCTGTCGGCCATCCTCGTTGTGGATCAACAGGCGCATGTCCATGTCAACTGGCTGTGAAGGCGCGGGGCCGATAGTGATGTGAGCGTGCTCCCACTCCGCGCCGAATCCTGGAGGGCCTTTGACGACAACGTTGTGAACGGCTTCTGCTGGCAGCTCTACCCGTCCACCCCAATCCATTGCCGATCGCAACTGCTCGACAAGTTCGGCGTTCGCGATATTTGTGGAAAGCGTGAATCCGAACGTGACTGGACTGTCGCGTTCGGCACCAACGTACTTGGGCACGAGCTGGGTTGTGACGATCATCCCGTCCCGAACGTCAAAGTCGACGCGATAGAACGGATTCGAATCGTTGATCCTGGAGGCCAGTTGCTGGATCCGGGGAAGGGCGGCGGGTAGCCCATCGACGAGGGCGTCTTGCTCCTGCTGGAGTTCACGGAGCAGTTCTACGTACTCATCGGTGGCATCCATGAAGTGCCGCACGATGGACGGGCGTTCCGCAAGCTGCGCGTCTAGTGCCAACGCCGTTCAGTTAGGCGATGAGGTCGGTCGTCAAGGCGTGTCGTGGAGACGAGGCAGCGGAGCTCCGGTATAGAGGGTGGTCACTCTAAGACGCCCTTGAACCTGGAGCTCCGCTGGCTGATCAGATTGCCATAACCCGGACGGTGAGGGTAGCCGCAGGGGTGTTCGCGCCGGGACATCTCGGTGAGCTGACCCGGCTGATCCCGTTCGAGATGGTCGACGACATCTTGACCACGACCAGGGCCACCCAGTCGCGGGTGCGGCTGTTACCGGCCCGGGTCACCGTCTATCTCCTACTCGCGGGGTGTTTGTTCGCCGAACTCGGCTATCGCCAGGTCTGGCAACGGTTGACCTCAGGGCTGGCCGGTCTGGCCCTGACGGCACCGACGGGTAGCGCTCTGCGTCAGGCCCGGCAACGTCTCGGCACAGCACCGCTGCGGGCCTTGTTCGACCTGCTACGCGGCCCGGCCGCTACGACAGCCACCCACGCCGTGTATTGGCGGGGCCTACTGACCTGCGCCGTCGATGGCACCCAGTTGACTGTCGCGGACAGCATGCCCAACACCAGCCGTTACCGGAAAACACGTGGTAACCACGGCGGATCCGGCTACCCGGTCCTACGTTTGAGTGTGCTGCTGGCCTGCGGCACCCGGTCGATACTCGACGCCGTGTTCGACCCGCTGTCCGTCGGCGAACTCGACCAGGCCCGCCGCCTGGCCCGCAGCCTGCGGTCCGGGATGCTGCTGCTCGCCGACCGCAACTACGCCGCGGCCGAACTCATGAATACCCTCGCCGCGACCGGTGCTGACCTGCTCATCCGCTGCAAGAACGGCCGCAAGCTGTCCCTGACCCATCGTCACCGGGATGGATCCTGGCAGACCGTCATCGCCGGCCGTCCCATCCGCGTGATCGAGGCCCGGATCGCTGTCATCACCACCACCGGCACCCGCATCAGCGACTACCGGCTGCTCACCACCCTGCTCGACCCCCGCACTCACCCCGCCGCGCAGCTGATCACGCTCTACCACCAGCGCTGGGAAATCGAGATGAGCCACCCGTGGTGCAGGTCAAGTCCGGGTGTTCTTTCATTCTTGGTCTCCTTGGGATGGTTCGGGCGGATTGGGTGGGTTCCAGCGTCGGTGCTGGTGGTAGCCGGGGGGCCGGTCTCGCAGTTGGCGCAGTCGGTCGAGTTCGGTGGGGTCGGCGGTGATGATCCAGTGTTTGTCGTCGCTGGCGCGGTGGGCGGTGACCCATCCCCGGTAGATCCAGGTGTAGGCCGTCGCGGTCGGCATGCGCAGAGCCGCGGCCAGCCCGGCGACCGACCATTCGTGCTCCGCCAAGACCGTCACGGGGGTGTTGTGGTGCTGGGTGCGGATGCCGCGTTGGTGCAGGATGGTGCGGACCTGCTCAACGCCGAAGCGGTTGGTGCGTTTGGGTGGGCGCAGCCCATCGGCGTTGAGCGCGTCGGCGATCTGCCGAGCGGTGTGCCCGGCGGCGGCCAGTGCGCGGATGCGTTCGATCG
>NZ_QHHV01000689.1:0-717 GCF_003947245.1 Actinoplanes sp. ATCC 53533
CCGATCCGGACGCGGTGTGCTGATCCTGACCGCCGTCAACGCGGCCACACTGCTCATCACCGTGCTGGTCGCCGGAGCCTGGTCTGACCGCCTCGGCAACCGGCGCGTCTTCGTCACCTGGTCCGGCGTCATCATGGCGCTGGCCGGCTTCCTGCTGGCCGGCTGGCACTCCTGGACCGGTGTGATCGTGGCCGCGTTGATTCTCGGTGTCGGGTTCGGCGCGTTCACCTCGGTGGACTTCGCCCTCATGACCCAGGTGCTGCCGACCGATCTGGACCGCGGCAAGGACCTCGGCGTGATCAACATCGCCAACTCCATGCCGCAGGTCCTCGCCCCGGCGATCGCCGCACCCATCGTCGCCCACGCCGGCGGATACCCCACGCTCTACGTGGCATCCTCGTTGTTCGCCCTGGCCGGAGCCGCCCTGGTCTACCGAATCAAATCCGTACGCTGAGGGGGTCGGTCAGCCAGCGAGTTCTTCGTCCGACCGGCCATCGGCAGGACCCGTCGGCGCCGCAGGTGTGACCTGACGCGCCTGACCTCGTCGATGGACGGGGCCAGTCAGCCAGCGAATTCTTCGTCCGACCGGCCATCAACAGACCCGTCGGCGCCGCAGGTGTGACCTGACGCGCCTGACCTCGTCGATGACGGGGCCAGTCAGCCAGCGAATTCTTCGTCCGACCGGCCATCAACAGACCCGTCGGCGCCGCAGGTGTG
>NZ_QHHV01000690.1:0-599 GCF_003947245.1 Actinoplanes sp. ATCC 53533
ACATACGGCGACATCTACCACCGCATGGTCACCAACGCCGGCCGCGGCGGCCTCCACCGCTACAGCCACATCGCCGGCGGCACCCACACCGACGGCCTGGTGCCGATCGCCCCGGCGGTCCTGCGCCCAATGCTCCCATCGTTCACCAGGGGATTCGCCGAGCTCGAAACCTGGACCGGCCGGGGGTAGTACTGCCACGGCGCTTGTTCTCCAATGCCGCCAGGCCCGGCCAACGGATCCGACCGCCGGGCCCGACCGCCAGGCCCGGCCGGGGGTGCCGCCGCGTCCAGCCGGCAGGGGTGTTGGTGGTTACTCGCTTTGCTCTGCTTCCCGATAGGAAACACCAGGTGGAATGTCCCGGCCGGGCGTAGTACTGCCACGGCGCTTGTTCTCCAATGCCGCCAGGCCCGGCCAACGGATCCGACCGCCGGGCCCGACCGCCAGGCCCGATCGGGGGTGCCGCCGCGTCCAGCCGGCAGGGGTGTTGGTGGTTACTCGCTTTGCTCTGCTTCCCGATAGGAAACACCGGGTGGCATGTGCGGTTCTGCTTTCGGTTGATGCCGGGCCTCGACCGAGGGGGTGTTTCCGATGGGGAAGCA
>NZ_QHHV01000691.1:0-650 GCF_003947245.1 Actinoplanes sp. ATCC 53533
CCGGGCTTGAAAGCGGGGACGACGTCTTCTTCACCGTTGACCGGTTCGCCGGTGCGCGGATTGCGCGCGGTACGGGCATTGCGCGCCCGCTTCTCGAAGACTCCGAAACCGGTAATGGCAACGCGATCGCCCTTGGTGACGGCGTTCTGTACCTCGCTGATCACCGCATCCAGCGCTGCCGTCGCCGTCTTCCGGTCCCCCAGTCGGGCGGCGAGCGCCTCGACGAGCTCTGCCTTGTTCACTGGTTTCCTCCCGAACGTGAGAACTGGCCCAATGCGAGCCATTCTGCGCGCACCGTATGCCCTCTGACCAGCAGACACAAACATCTAAGCGAAAAAACCCTTGTGTCGTAACGATTCTGCCCCMATCGGGAACCCGATGGGGGCAGAAAAGCGTGCGACAGCAAGGGAAACAGGCTCAGACGACCACTGGTTTGAAGGTTGGGCGAGACTTCTCGTACGTGGTGATCGTCTCCTCGTGGCGCAGGGTCAGTCCGATGTCGTCGAGACCCTCCAACAGCCGCCAGCGACTCGAAATACGTCGATCGGGAAGGGTCCAGACGGCGTCATCCACGCGCACCTGGCGCTGTTCCACGATCGACGGTGATCTGCTTGTCCGGCTCGCTCTCCGCGAGATCCCAGAGAGCTTCG
>NZ_QHHV01000692.1:0-484 GCF_003947245.1 Actinoplanes sp. ATCC 53533
CGTGCGGCAGCGCATAGCGCTTGCCCGCCGTGCCGGCGCAGAGCAGCAACTGCCCCATCGACGCGGCCATGCCCATGGCCACGGTGGAGACGTCGTTGTCGATGAACTGCATCGTGTCGTAGATCGCCATGCCGGAGTAGACGGAACCACCCGGCGAGTTGATCCACAGGTTGATGTCGCGGTCCGGGTCTTCCGCGGAGAGCAGGAGCAACTGCGCGCAGATGCGATTGGCAACCTGGTCGGTCACTTCGCTGCCGAGGAAGATGATCCGCTCCCGCAGCAGGCGGTTGTAGACCGAGTCGTCGAGGTTGCCACTGATGGAGTCACCACCACGCAGGGTGGGACTCCCAGGGATGTGCAGATCGGTCATGGCAGCCCTTCACAGCTGACTGTGTCGGCCGAGGATCCGGCCGGCAGGTTGTCCGTCGTACGACCAACCTAACCGGTCGCATGCGCATCAGCTTCCCGCTCGGGCAGGTGTTCG
>NZ_QHHV01000693.1:0-552 GCF_003947245.1 Actinoplanes sp. ATCC 53533
CGGCGGTCGAGGGGTCACTCCCCGATGGCCCCTGGCCGGCTCAGTCCCGGTCGTCGCAACGGATGCCCACGCTGCCGATATCTCCACGGCGCACCAGCTCGCGGATCGCCGCGGTCATCGCCGACACACCCGCCTCCGGCACGATCAGCTGGTCGGCGACCCAGAAATAGCTGCCGTTCGCCACTTCGCCGGTCTGCTTCCACCGTGCCAGCAGGCGGCCCACCTCAGCGACGGTGAAAATCGTCAGCGCCCACGAGGAGCCATCGGGAAGGTCAACGAACGCGTCCACGTTGGCCACCGTGTCCACGGTGTCCGCGTCGGGATCGAGCAGGAATCGCGCCACGAACGTCGACTCAGTGATGGTCGTGTACGGATCGCTGGCATCCACAACACCAATCATGTCGGACGGCTACCTCAATCTCATGTGGCGAAGCGCCGGCAGCCCTTGCGAGTACCGCCGGCTCACCGAAGACGACGACCGCCGGCTGACCGTATCGATCCGCCATAGAGACTCACTCGGTGGTCGACCTCCTGATCCGGCTCACGTTCGAT
>NZ_QHHV01000694.1:0-263 GCF_003947245.1 Actinoplanes sp. ATCC 53533
TGACGGCGGTGGCGCCGGTGAGTGCGGTGCCGTTGATGGTGATGGTGTTGCGCCTGTGGTGGGGCCGCTGGTCGGGCTGACCGAGGTGATGGCCGGGTCTGCGGCGTAGGTGTAGCCGGCGGTTTCGGTGTCGTCGCCGCCGGGTGTGGTGACGATGACGTCTTTGGCGCCGGCGGTGGTCGGTGCCTGCGGTGGCAGGTGATCACGCTGGCGGTGTTGGTGACGATGGTGCAGGCGACGCCGCCGATGGTGACGGCGGTGGC
>NZ_QHHV01000695.1:0-275 GCF_003947245.1 Actinoplanes sp. ATCC 53533
TCGGAAACGGGGGCTAATACCGAATACGACACGGTCTCGCATGAGATCCGTGTGGAAAGTTTTTCGGTCTGGGATGGTCTCGCGGCCTATCAGCTTGTTGGTGGGGTAATGGCCTACCAAGGCGACGACGGGTAGCCGGCCTGAGAGGGCGACCGGCCACACTGGGACTGAGACACGGCCCAGACTCCTACGGGAGGCAGCAGTGGGGAATATTGCACAATGGGCGGAAGCCTGATGCAGCGACGCCGCGTGAGGGATGACGGCCTGGTTGTAAC
>NZ_QHHV01000696.1:0-600 GCF_003947245.1 Actinoplanes sp. ATCC 53533
AGATGACCGAGCGCGGCTCGGGCATCTGGTCGTAGATCGTGCGCACGACCGGGGCCATCTTCTGGCTCACCCGGCCGGCGACGATCATCAGGTCGGCCTGCCGCGGCGAGGCCCGGAAGACCTCCATGCCCCAGCGACCGAGGTCGTAGTGCGGTCCGCCGGCGGCCATCATCTCGATGGCGCAGCAGGCGAGGCCGAAGGTGGCGCCCCAGAACGACGACTTGCGGGCCCAGTTGGAAAGCTTCTCCACCGAGGTCAGCAGGATGCCGCTCGGCAGCTTCTCTTCGATTCCCATATCAGTCAGTCCCAGTTCAATCCGCCGCGTCGCCACACGTAGGTGTAGGCGATGAAGACAGTGACGATGAAGAGGACCATCTCGACGAAGCCGAACAGGCCGAGCGCCTCGAAGGACACCGCCCACGGATACAGGAAGATGGTCTCGATGTCGAAGACGATGAAGAGCATCGCGGTCAGGTAGAACTTGACCGGAACCGGCCGCCGCCGATCGGCTGCGGCGCCGGCTCGATGCCGCACTCGTACGCGTCGAGCTTGGCCCGGTTGTAGCGCTTCGGGCCGACGATCGGCGCGATCGACACCGAG
>NZ_QHHV01000697.1:0-528 GCF_003947245.1 Actinoplanes sp. ATCC 53533
CGTGCGCTTCCCTTCGGGGACGTGATGAATTCGCGCAGGCGTTCCACGTAGAGCCGCATGTTCTCGCGTGCGATGTCGGTGTCCGGGTAGCGGCAGGCGAGCTGCAGACCCTCGTGCAGCCTGGTGATCCAGACGCACACCTGGTCGCCGTACGAGACCCGCATCAACCCGTAGGTGCGCAGGTCGTTCCACCGGTCCGAACCCGGGACGCCACGTGCGTCCACATAGGAGACGATGGAGTACAGGTCCGGCGAGGTGGGCCGGAAGTCGGAGCCCAGGAGGCGCAGCACGCGGGTGATGGGCATCCGTGACAGCGATCGATTCCTGGCGAGCGCGGCGTGGGTCAGCTTCAGCGCGCTGTCGAAGTCCGTCGCCCGGGCCACCGGGATCTCGACCGGCGCGCCGCCCACGTACCAGCCCACCGAGTTCGACCACTGGGACTTCACCCTGGTGTGAAACGGCACGATGGTGCGGTAAACGTGCTGCCCGCCGATCTCGCGCACGGCGAGACCGGTCGCCGCGAGGATA
>NZ_QHHV01000698.1:0-518 GCF_003947245.1 Actinoplanes sp. ATCC 53533
GGCCTTCATGATGAGCCCGGAGATCCGGGCAGCCTCAGCACTCGCGCCTCCGTCGGGCACGTTCTCCAGCATGACGCAGACTGCCGAAACCGCCTCACCCTTGTCGTTGTAAGCGAAGCCGACGAACCATCCGTGGTTGTCGGCGCCCTCGGCGTTCTGGGCCGTGCCGGTCTTGCCGCCGACCTCGAAGCCGCTGATCTTGGCCTTCTTGCCGGTGCCGTTCTCGACGACGCTGATCATCATCTCGCGCAGATCGCCGGCGACCTGGCTGTTCACCGGCGTCCGCAGTGTCTGCGGGTTGGCGTTGTAGATCGGCCGCCGGTCGGGGCTGAGCAGCTGCTGGACCAGGTACGGCCGCATCTGCTTGCCGCCGTTGGCCACCGTGGCGGCGATCAGCGCACCCTGCATGGTCGTCATCCGGACGTCCTTCTGTCCGATCGACGACTGGGCGAGGCCAGCCTGGTCGATGCTGCCGTCCGGGTCTTGATCTCACCGGTGCGGCTGGCCGCGACCGGCAG